>CAMAIG010000009.1 GCA_945835085.1 uncultured Ruminococcus sp.
GCCCCAGCTGAGCCTTGGCGTATTCAACAAGTCCGAGATCAGTTTTCCTCGTCATAATTTTTATCCCCCTCCGATCTTATCTGTGTCATAATATCAATAAGCTTTTTGGGAAGGGGCAAGCCAAGATTCCCACAGTTCTCCAGAATAGAAATACCCTCGTTGCCTATGTAGTAAAGTGCCACAGCTGTGCGGAATATGTCCCCGACGCCCAATACAAAGGCATCAAGATAGTGAGCCACTCCAACGAGAATAATTATGCAGACCTTACGCACAAGCCCCCAGAAGCCCACCTCCGATGACAGCTCCTTTTTCTTGACAGCCACAGCAACACCTGTGATATAGTCAATGCTGATAAAGGCAATGAGTGCATACATTATCCCGTCCATTCCCCCGAGAAATCCGCATACAGCGGTCACAGCGCCGCCGAAAGCCAGCTTAAATGCTGTTGTAAGTTTGTCCATTTTTTGCTCCTTTACAGTTCTGCAGCATATGAATAATTTCCGTCCGATAATGCAGTTATTTTGATGTCAGCCCCTTCACGCATATTGGGACGCATATCAACGGCAGCAATATTATTTGTGCTGCGTATCTGATAATACCGCTGACATTTTATCAGTTCCGTTGCAGGGTCAGGCGGTGAATACGGTGTTGCAGTGCTGCCTATTTCAAGCTTAGCCCATTCACAGCCCGAAACATTGTTCAGAACACAGATAAGATTTAATCCTGTCAATATCTGCATTCTTATATGAGGTACTGAGTTGTCGGGCATTGATGTACTTCCGTCTAATCTTGCAAATGCAAAATATGCAGCTGTTCCCGAAAACGCATCGGGCAATATATTTGTACAGCTATATACAGCTCCGTCGATACAAGCACTGAACGTCAGCGTTTTACCCAATAACAGCTTTGTATTCTCTATTTTCTGAAAAACACTGGGATTGCTTGTTCCCGAATATGTCAGCGTTATTCCATTTTCGGCAATATTCATAGTTGCTTCACTATTTCTGAACCAATGGTCAACGCTGTATGCGGAAATACCACTGTATGTTGCCAGTCCTCGCTGATTTATCTTAAAATCGGGATTTATCAGCAGATTTGCGTTATAGCCCCCGTTGTTAACAGGGGCTGACTTAAAAGGGTTTACAGCTTCATTTGAAGCAAAGACCTCGACCTTGCCGCTGCCTGTGATGAAGACGCTTTTCAGCCCTCTCATATGAGGGTACATTCTGCTTTCGCCCGCAGGAACGGTGATAACGCCGTCATCACCCTCGCTCTTTCCGCTTTCAAGAGCCATAGTTACCGTATTTTCGGCCTTAACGCTGAACACGTTGTAGCTTGAAGAAAAAACCACCTCGCACTCTGTACCGTCAAGGTTAACAGTGGTCATTCTCTTGCCGCTGCTTACTATCTTTTTCATATTTTTTTCCTCCTTGTTTTTTTATGATTTCTTCCTGTATTCGGGGAACTGCTTTGATGCGTAGAACATATCATCGGAAGATACTATGTCCTGAACTATCCCCTTTCTGTTATCAGGAAAATTGGGATTTGAACGCCAAAAGCTTGCTTCCCACCAAATATAAGCTGCCGCACCCTGACCATAAATTGTATGAGATACCCAAGAAACTCTTATTTTTTCCTCGCCCCATGCAAGAGGTATGCTTGAAAGGTTCAATTCTATCATATCTCCTGTTTTGGCATTGTATCTTTCCCATCCGAAATGGTCATGGCCGTTATCAGGTTCATCGGGATAAGGGTATCGTATTTCGCAAATAAGCTTTACTGTTTCGCCCGTTGCCGTATTTGTGATATATACACCGTCACCCTTGCTGAATGTGCCGATAATTGTATCAACAGTGCCATCACTCACGGGTATAGCACCGCCCGGGAAATAGTATTCGTATTCGTCATTTTCGGGGTCGTCCACTTCCGTATCATCGGTGCCGTTGATAATATCATAAGTATCTCTCACACCGTCGTTATACCCCTCATCATACCTGTCGGGGACGTTTGCCGTGACCTTGTGCCAACCAACGGCAGAGGGGTCCTCACGATGATTTTCAATGAGATACTCGCCGTTTTCCTCAATGGTGATCTCCTCCGTCACCGCCTCCCCCTCGCCCAGACCAAGAAGATATCCTGCTATGAAGCTCATTATCCGTCCTCCCTGCTAAGTGAAATATTGGTCTTGACGCCGTTTTCGTCCACAGCAAAGCTCAGGGTATAAACGCTGCTGCCGTATCTTATCCTTTTCTCGGTCTTTGATACGGATTCAACGGAGTCGGGCATGGTCTTGTCCAGAATAGCCCCGTCAAAGGCAGTAACAGCGTCCCTTGCCTCGGAGAAATAATATCTTGTCCTCTCTCTGGTGTCCTCGCAGGGCGTGTCGGATAATATCCCTATTCCGCCGTATTCATTTATCACGGTGCTTCCGTATTCCCGTCCTGCGGAAATTCTTTTTCTCAGGTCATAGGATAAGATGTCCGTGTATTCCCATTCGTCCTCACAGATATCATCGGGCTGAGCCTTTACAAAATAGCCGCTGCCGGTAAAATGCACCTCATATCTGTTTGAATAGAAATATTTTCGGTCCTCCTGCCTGTAAAAAGCCGTAAGTCCCTCGGGAATTCCGTAGGTGCTTATATGAGCGCAATAGAAGGAGCGGTAGGTCTTGTCTTTTATCCTGCTAAGAATATCCTCCGCCTGTGCCTGAGTAAAAAGCTCCCCCGAAAGCCTAAGAATATTTTTCGGGTCAGTCCCCGCAGTATAAATTTTTCCCGAGTAAGTGTTCATCACACTGACAGCGGTCACAGGTCCCTTTCTTGAATGGATATATATGGGTGAAGAGCTGTTAACATCAACAGCCATCTCATAATTTTCCCCCATGAACTGAGCCATCACAAGATTTTCGTCCTTAGAGCAATACCATGCACCCGCACAGGACTGTGCAGCAAGCTCAAGGATATCCTTCACCTTTTTCCTGTGGATATCACTGTAATAGAAAGAGGGACAGCAGGAAGGCAGATTAAGCACCCCTTTAAACCCCAGCTGAGCGACAGCCTTCCCGATAATATAGCTCGGGTCAAAAGGCTCGCTGCCGGTGATGCTGCTGTCATCAAAGGGAGCCTCCAGCATTCTCAGCCTGTCAAAGGCATGAATGGTAACAAGACTTCCTCTGCGCCTTATCCTGCTGATAAAATGGGGCTGTAGCCTTCCGACCCCATTTATGCTGAGCAGTACCGCACTGTTTGGCGTAAAAAGCTCATCTGTATGCAGAGATATCACAAGCTCGGAAGAAATAAGCCCCTTCACAGGAAGATTTTCCGATACCCTTATAAGCCTTACGGAACAAATATCCTTGCTGTCAATGACAGTATCATCAATGATAAGGTCATAGTCGGGTAGGCTAAAGACCCTCCTCTCCGACAAAGCCGCAAAGAACGATATCTGCAGTCCAGAACTTCTCGCCCTTGTAAACTCTGTCAAGAGAAGCGGTGTATTTTTCCATTTCAAGCATAGCGTTTTTTTCGGCGGGGTCGGAATAGACCGTATTTATTTTTCCGCCTGCCGAAGCTATTTCAGAAAGGGCCGCAGCAGTAGTATCGTCCACATCGCAAAGCCTTGCGGAAACAGTGATATTTCGTCCCAGACGGCTTCTTATACGCTCCCCGTAAATGTTAGTATATTCGCTGTCCTCATCGTAAACAGGCACGCTTGTGACAGAATAGGCATTTTCCGTAATAAACCTGCTTAGGTCTGTTGTCCCTGTTTTAAGATAAATTCCCATAGCTCCCTCCTCAGCATTTTCTCAGCAGGACCCTTGCGGTCATGCCATATATTTCATTTTTTTCCAAACCCGTAAGCTCAGGCAGCAGAGATCCGCTTTCCTCCGTTCCCGTGCAGGCGTTGTAATAAACATACCTCACCCTTTCCTGAGAAGCGGCGGCAGAGAGAATGAAGCTCTGCACAGGGTCATCGGCAGCAAGGACAAGCTTAATAATGAAAACCCGCATATCCGAAAGGGGTACTGTCCTGTCACCGTCAACAAAGTGCCTTACAGCCGTCCTCGGTGAAAAATCAAATTCCGCAGCGATAACTCCCGCCGAAAGCACGGTGAAATTCTCATTTGTGCTGCTGCCGTCCTCGGAGATGTCAAAGGCAATGACACGGGAATTTTCATCTGCAAAGCCCGAAGCAGAGGTATATCCTGCTTTAAATTCCGATATAGTCATAGCTTCCTCCCGTGTAAATTATCTCAAATTCCTGTTCAGCCTTGATAAAGCCCCTTCTGTCCCGCTCTGATATCATCAAAGGAGAAATTGTCCTTATCCTCATCACACCCTCCCCCGATCTGTAGGAACGGGAAACCGAAGCGATATCGTCAAACACGTCCGTCATTTCCCCGATGCTTTCGCCGTAAGCGGAAAGAACAGCAGTCAGCTTTCTGATCTCGGTACCGTCAGCCATAGTCAGCCCCACCGTACCCGAGCCTTTCGGCAGGAGAGTGAAACCTCCCTCTCCGAATGCGGAAGCTCCCATTATCCCGCAAACCCGTGTCAAAAGCTCTCTTGTTGAATTTATCAGCAGCATGATACCCCTCCCAGCTCTATCTCCAGATGATGAAGAGAATTCTCGGCGTATATGTATTTTATCCCCAGGATCCTGTACTCAAGATCTCCGAAAATGATAACGCCGACAGTATCATTTTCCATAAAACTGATATTTTCGGGGGAGCTGTTCCGGCAGTCATAGTACATCACGCCGCCGTAAGGATAAACCTCGCCGCTTACCGAAGCACGGTAATCCCTGTAATGGGATATCCTCACTCCGCTTATCGAAGTTTTGGATAATAGGAGCCTTTCGCCGAAAATGCCGTCCCTGCCGTAAATTTCCAAGGTGCAGCTGTGACAGAGAAGCTCTCTTGGGATAGAAGGGATATTCATAACTTAGCTCCCCCTCTGAAAAGAAGTCCCTTGCTGTCAAGATAAGCCTTTGCCTTAATGCACAGCAGGCAGGAGGTGTCATTATTCCCGCCGCTTTTGCAGCTTGCGGAAAAATCTCCCAGCTTAAAGGAGGTAAATTCCTGCGAGCTGACGCATTCGGCAAGATAATCAGCCTGAATGCAAATTGCAGTCATCACAGCCTCCCTCATCATCTCAGGAATATCAATAATAATAAAGCTCTCCACAGTTACGGCGGCATCGGCGAGCAGAGGCTCAATAACGCCTCTGTCAGCCTTTCCGCCGAAGCACTGCGAATAAAATTCATAGGTAGTATTTACCAAACGCAGCCTCTCCTTTGCATAGTGTAATTTTAATTATACAGCTCAGCCCTGTGCGCTGTGGCAGTAGATACCTGCGGCACGGGAAGGATAAACCTCGCACATACCATAGCTGCGATAGCCGTACTTCCACGCATCGGCATCTGGATTGTTTGCAGGATTTATGATCTTAGGAACAGCGTGCTTTGTGAACTGTACCACAGCAGGTCTGTGAACGATCATGAAATTGATAGGAGCGCCGTCGGAAGCCTTTTCATAGCCGCCGTCGGTTTCTCCCACCGAAACGCCGTCGCAAAGCTTGATCTTAGTGTAAAATCTGGACTGAGGAACGGTCACGACAGTGTCAAAGCCTGCCATAACAGCTCTTGATCTGGTGGTGTCCATGTCGTCGATCATGCCCTTGAGAACGGGAGTGATAAAGAGTATTCTGTTTTCGGAAGGCACCTCAGCCCCGTCCATAGCAGTCACAGCAGCTCTTATGGCAGCCACAGCCTCCTCACCCGTTTCAAGCTTGGCAGCCTCCGAGAAAATGCCCTCGGTGCCTGCAAGGGAAGCAAATCTGAATGCATCAAGCTCGGGAACAGCCTTTGTTCTCACAAACTCTCCCGCAAGGCTGCCGAAAGCGATATTCTGGCTCTCCTCGTTGTCCATGCAGTCCACGCTGAACATTCTTCCACGCTCATAGTTGAAGTTCACGGTCTTCCAGGTAAGGGAGATATCGCCGCTCACATAGCCGCTGTTTCTGCTGTAATCCGCAAGGCCGTCCATTTCAAGGCTGGGTATAACGATCTCATTGGCATTAGCGCCCTCTCTTGCAAGAGAGGCGTCGGATTCAAGAATAGCAGTCTTTGCATTTTCCTTGTAGGTTTCGTTAAGAAGAGAAGCGTATTTCTTAGCAAGTGTAACAGTATTCATAAATTAAATTCCTCCATAAAATAAGTTTGTTTTTTTTGATGCTCAGCCACGAAGACCGAAAGCGGCTCTCAGAGCGTCGGTATTGTCACGGCGGTGATTTGCGGTCCTCACACCTGTGGTCATTGCTGGATTTCCGGCAGCGCAGGCTCTTTTTATTCTCTCAAAAGCACTCACCGCAGCCTCCTCAAAATCCTCGCCGCCTGATTTTTCCGCAATGCAGATGATATCCTCTGCGATCTCCGAGGGAATGTTGTTTTTAAGGCAGATGAGCTTATGAACAAGAAGCCTGTTTTCCGCTCTCAGCTCGTCAATGACAGCCTCAGGGTCACTATCTTCCTCGGGAGCGTTTCCCTCGGAAACGACTTCCTCGGAAAGCTCCTCAGACATCTCCTCGTCCATTGAGATAATGTTTTCGTTTTCCATAAAAATTTCCTCCTTCTGAAATGATGTTTTTTACAGCGTAAGATTATCTTCCCTATTTTCCCTCCTTATCCTTTCAAGCTCCTTCACAGCCTCCTCCTCGGTGCAGTCAAGCACAGCCATCACCGCAGATAATCTGCTTCTTAGCCCCGCCTCAACAAGTCTGATATTTCTGTCGATTATCTCCGACCTGTCAATGGTCTGCTTGTCGGAAAAGGATATCCTGACCACAATATCCTCGTCCCTCAGAGCGCCCGTCATAATGCCGCAGCGAATAACAGCCCTCACGGTCTTTTCAATAAGCTCCGCAGCAAGGCATCTGTTCTGCTGCATGGTGATATCGGTGCGGGTTTCCATGCTTTTAATTTCGGCAGCAGTTCTTACCCCCGAGCTTCCCGAGAAGGAAAGGGTTCCCGCCGAAAGACCTGTCTGGAAGCAAAGGATATTGAGAAGGGCATTTATCGCCTCTGTATGCTGGGTAACTCTCAGCTCGGCAGTGTTGTCAATGATCTTCAGATCCTTTTCCTCGTCGCATTTAAGAGCCTGATAAACCTCGTCGTCGGCATCAAAATATCTGCTTACATTGCCGCTCTCGGGATCCACCACAGTGCGAATACAGGAGCTTGGAACGATAATCCTCTTTCTGCCCAGGATAAATTCTCTCGAAAAGCTGTCGAAAGCAATGTCGATAGCCTTCAGAGTATCGGTGCAGTTTGCAAAGCAGCCAAGCCCCAGAAGTGACCCTTCCGCCAGATTATTGGCAGCCGCAGGCTTAAAATAGCCGAACATCGGCTCAGCAGCACTTTTGTATTCGGAATGCTCCTCCAGCCCGTCAAACAGCGTGTCAACGCTGACTCTTTCCCCCGAAAAGCCGTTATTCGATCTGAAAAGCACCCTGTCAGCGGTAACGAAGCCCTTTTCCATGCTGTGCTTTTCCAGCAGAGTGTAATTGACCCCGTTTTTTCTCCAGACGCTTCTGAAAACGCCCTCGTTGATGCCCCCCGCACCGCTGCCCGTGGGGATAAAGCAGTCGGCGTCCACATAGTCGATGCAGGTCTTGCCGCCGCTGACAAAAACCTTCAGCGCACCGCCGCCGAGAGCATAAGCCTTGCTGAAAAATCCCGGCATACTCTCCCAGAAATTATTCTCCCGCAGCACCTCGTTAACATAATCCTGCTGCTCCTTTGAAGCGCAGTAAATATCCGCCTGACTGCTGAAGGTAAGCGCCGCCATGCAGTCGCAGAGCACCTTAGCGCAGGAAAGCATATTCAGCCGTCTTTCGCCCTTAGCGTAAAGACCTGCCTTCTTGACATAAGCCCAGGGCGGATCGCCCCGATAGATGTCATTGCATAGTGCAATTACATTGGTATAATAATTCTCGCAGTCGGGCACCGCCGTATCGGGAAATGCCCTCATAACATCGGAAATAATACTTGTACTCAAATATCTGCCTCCCTTATAAATTTGCCGCTTCAATGATAGCCTTCATTCTGCTTTCCGTTGAATACTCCTGAGCGTCCAGGCTGTCGATATTCACAGAGCCGTCATCAAGGCGTCTGTCGGCTGAATTTTTCTCCCAGACCGCCTCGCCGAATGCCTGAATGGTGTGGGAGCATTTTCTCAGAATGAAGTATTGTCCCCTGCTCATCATAGAGCAGTAAAACCTTATCCGCTGGTTGATGTCACCCTTTTTCGCATTATGTATCTCAACTGCAAGTCCTGCACGTCTTGCGGCATTTTCCAGCCCACGGATAAGGACCTGTTCCGCACTGTCGCAGTAGATATCAAATAATCTGTGATACTTCTCCTTTGCACAGCGCACAAATTTAACGAAATCCTTTTCCAGCTCCTCGGGGGAAAAAATACCCTTCCGATAATACTCGTCAAGAGTAATGACCTTTTTGTAGCCTGCCGTGTAGCCTGTAAGATTAAAAGCCGTAGCCGAGCCGTTCCCGCCGAAATCCACGCCGATATCCGCCATAAGGATCTCATCGGGGTCCATGTCATCAATGATAAATTTCTCCATATCCTCCGTAAAAGCCGTGTAAACGGAGCCTTCGGCGCATTTCCATTTTCCCAGGATAAATCTGTCGTAATAGACCGAGCCTGCATATTCTCTCTTCAACGACTCAACGAATTTTTCCGGAAGGAAGGTGTTGTCGTCGATAGTGAAGGTCGAAACTCTGATATCCCCATTCTCCTCCTGCCTGTCAAGGAATTTCTTGAACCAGTGGAAGGGGGAAGCAGGATTGCAGCTCCCGTCAAAATATGAAGTATCTCTGTCAAGCCTTGACATTATCATTCTGAAAACGTCCTCGCTCCAGGTGGTTATCTCGTCGCCGTAGCAGTAGGAGATGCTTGAGCCTTGGAGCTTGTCGGCAGCGTCGCTTCTTGCAGCCCCGATAACGAAGCATTCCTTTCCGAAAAGTCTGACTCTTCCGCCGTTTTTTATCCTGCCCACAAGCCTTTCCGAGTACATTTTTCTCATCGGTGCCAGCAGATTTCTTTCCACCGTACCCTCGGTGCAGCCTGCAATAACGATAATGCCCCTGTCGTCTGCACGCATTATTCTGTAAGGGATCCTGTAATAGTCCATGTGAGTTTTCCCGGACCTTACAGCCCCAACGGAAATGTTCCATCTTTTCGGGTCCTTAACCGACAGCAGCCAGACCTGCCGCTGCTTATCCGTCAGTATCAACTTCCCCCTCCTTTTCAAAAAGCTCCTGAAGCCTTCCGATTATCTCCTCGTCCTCTTCGCCGCCGTTAACAGCACCGCAGCTTTTGCCGAGAAGCTCCAGCGCTCTGAGCTTGTCATGGAGCTTGACCTCTATCCCCTTAGTTCCTGCCTTAATGGCACACACAGCCCTCTTGTCCTTTCGGCTGAGAAGCGCCGTATCTGTGACCGTCAGCACCTGTCCTCCCTCGGGAATAGTTTCAAGGGAAACAAATCTTGTAAAATCGGAAAAGGCAATGGCATTAAGCTCATTGAGAACAGCCTTCTTCAGATCACGCTTATTTTTCACAGTGCAAAATCAACCTCCCAAAAAATCAGTCATAGCAGTCCTCAGTGCTTTCCATGATGAATCTTCTAAGCTCGCTGCCGTATTCACGCAGGAAATCATAAAGAACGCCCTCGCTCACATTTGAAGAAATGCTGTCGGCAAAGCATTCAAGGCACATACCAAATCGCTCGTATTCTCTGCTGAGGATCTGTTCGCCGCATACGGGGCAGCAGGTAAGCTTGTCCATGATAATCACTCCTTTCTTGTCGTATCACCGACCCTGTAAGCATATAATAGCACAAATGTTCTCATTTGTCAATAGCACTATGCAAAATTTTTCTCAAATCAGCAAAGTTCATATGACTTGAACAATAACCATAACACTAATTTGTGCATAATGCAAATTAGTGCACAAAACAAAGCGCTGTGCAAATCAAACTTCCTCAGCTCCCTGACGTTTTTTCATTTGTGCCCAGCTGTAAAAGCCATAAATATCGTTAACGAGGAAAACGATAAAGCAAATAACCATGGAAAAATATTCCCTGCTGCCCGCCGAAGCAATGCTCCACAGAGCGATAAGCACAGCGTCATTTGCCGCATATGCAGCCGCAAAATATTCGCATCTGCGCATGGTAAGATAGGAAGCCACGAAGCTTGTAAATATCGAAAGGGTGCTGAGTATCAGCTGAGCCGTGCCGAAGAAATTCAGGATAAAATAAAAAATCACCGTGACCGCAGCGCTCAGAAACCCGAGAAAAACAAATTCTCTTCCTCTGAGCCTGTTCACCTTGACCTCGTTCCTGCCCTGTTCCGAAGGATTTTTAAGCCAGGTCACAACCGACATTGCCGCAATAGGAGCAGTCATTCCGAGATAGGTCACCATCTCCCCGTAATAAGCGGAGGAATAGGAAATAATGCCGTAAAGAATGCTGAAAACCACCGTAAGCACCTGCCCGATAACATTCCCATTGGCATTGAGAATAAGCAGGGACGCCCCGATGATTGACGCTGTCAGCACAAGAAAGCTGCCGCCGCCGAAGGCAAAAAAAGATGCAATTATCACCGTCACCGAAGCAAGCCAAAGCCCCGCTTCAAAAGCGGAAAAATAAGCCGATGTCTTTTTCAATCCATCACGCTCCATATCATAATATTCAAACCGCCTCGTTTTGTCCACAAGGCGGTCAGCGTGTCGCTGAAGCCAACTCGTTAGATAAACAGCAGGGATTTCTATGTTCTGTGGCTCGGTAACCTTAGTATTGAAGCCGTTTCTCATAGAATTAATGTTTGCTCTTTATTCAAAGTGGTCTTTTTCGACAGACTGACCGCCTCGTTTTGTCCACGAGGCGGCAGATTATTTATTCAGCAGAAAACAAATCCTGCTTTGATCAGATATCGCTTTTAAGTATATCCTTGACCTTCTCAAAAAAGCTCTTGCGCTTATTGTAATTGCCTTCGCCCAGGCTTTCCTCGAATTTTTTCAGCAGTTCCTTCTGAGTCTTGTTAAGATTCTTGGGCACCTCAACATATACCTTGACATACTGATCTCCCCTGTCGGAGCGGTTGAGCTTCTTAACGCCCTTGCCTTTAAGGCGGAAAACCGTACCCGACTGAGTGCCCTCGGCAATGTTATACTTCACCTTGCCGTCAATGCATGGAACTGTGATCTCGTCACCGAGAACAGCCTGCATATAAGTGATAGGTATCTCCGTAGTAATATCATAGCCTTCACGCTCAAAAATAGGATCGGGACGCACGGAAATAGTGATATGGAGATCTCCCGAAGGACCGCCGTTAATGCCGTTGTGACCCTGACCTCTTACCTGAATGGTCTGACCGTCATCAATACCCGCAGGGATATTTACATTGATAGTCTTGGGAGTGGAAACTCTGCCCGCACCGTGGCACTTGGGACATGGATTTGAAATGACCTTGCCCTTACCGCCGCACTTATTACAAGGACGCTGGGAGGATATCATGCCGAAAGGCGTTCTCTGAGCGACCTTCACCTGACCTGAGCCGCCGCATTCCGAGCAGGTTTCGGCAGAAGAGCCTGCCGCCGCACCCGTACCCGAGCAGTCGGGACACCTTTCCATTCTGCTTATCCTAATATCGAGCTTTTTGCCGTTGCACGCGTCCATAAAGTCGATAGTAGCGCTTGTCTGGATATCCTGACCTCTTCTCGGTGCATTGGGATTGTTTCTTGAGCCTCCGCCGAAGGAAGAGCCACCGAAGAAGGAGCTGAAAATATCACCGATATCGCCCATATCCCCGAAACCGGAAAATCCGCCAAAGCCGCCTGCTCCTCCGCCGTAGGAGGGATCCACGCCTGCGTGTCCGAACTGGTCATAGCGTGATTTCTTTTCGGGGTCGGAAAGGCATTCGTAAGCCTCGTTGACCTCCTTCATTTTCTCCTCGCATTCCTTGTCATCGGGATGAAGGTCGGGGTGATATTTTTTAACGCTTGCACGGTAAGCCTTTTTTATCTCATCGTCCGAAGCACCCTTCTGAATGCCCAGGACCTCATAATAATCTCTCTTATCAGCCATAAGCCATCTCTCCTGATCCGTCCGCAGTGCGGACCCTTATATAACCGACAACAGGGCAGAAATTATTCTGCCCTCTTATGCCGTAATTTATTTAAAATATTATGCCTCAGTAAAGTCAGCGTCAACGAAGCCGTCATCGCCGCCCTGATTGCTGCCTGCAGCGCCCATATCGCCCTGAGCAGCCTGCTGTGCAGCGCCGGAAGCCTGGTAAACCTTGGAGGAAAGCTCATAGATAAGCTTCTGCAGCTCATCTGTCTTAGCCTTCATATCCGCAGTAACGCCGCTTTCAATAGCCTTTTTAAGCTCTTCGATCTTAGCCTGGATAGGAGCCTTGTCAGCGTCGCTTACCTTATCGCCGAAATCGGTCATAGCCTTTTCGCTCTGGAAAACGAGGCTCTCAGCCTGGTTCTTGATATCGACCTCTTCCTTGCGCTTCTTATCCTCCTCGGCATAGCGCTCAGCGTCGGCAACAGCCTTGTCAATATCCTCCTTGGACATATTGGTGGAGGACTGGATAGTGATGTTCTGCTCCTTGCCGGTGCCCAGATCCTTAGCGGAAACATGAACGATACCGTTGGAGTCGATATCGAAGGTAACCTCTATCTGAGGGACACCGCGGGGTGCGGGAGCGATGCCGTCAAGGCGGAACATACCGAGCTGCTTGTTGTCCTTAGCGAATTCTCTTTCGCCCTGGAGAACGTTGATGTCAACAGCGGTCTGATTATCTGCATAGGTAGAGAATACCTGAGAATACTTTATAGGAATAGCCTTGTTTCTCTCGATCATCTTTGTGCATACGCCGCCGGCGGTTTCGATACCGAGGGAAAGAGGAGTAACGTCACGGAGAACCATTCCTGTAACATCACCTGTGAATACACCGCCCTGGAGAGCAGCACCAAGAGCAACGCACTCGTCGGGGTTGATGCCCTTGAAAGGCTCAGTGCCCATATACTTCTTAACAGCCTCCTGAACAGCAGGGATTCTTGAAGAACCGCCGACCATAAGCACCTTGTTGATATCGGAGGGCTTAAGACCTGCATCGGAAAGAGCCTGGCGAACAGGGCCCATAGTAGATTCAACAAGATCATGAGTAAGCTCATCGAACTTAGCCTTTGTAAGAGTAAGCTCAAGGTGCTTAGGACCTGTTGCGTCTGCAGTGATATAAGGCAGGTTTATCATAGAGGAAGGAGTAGAGGAAAGCTCGATCTTGGACTTTTCTGCTGCTTCCTTGAGTCGCTGCATAGCCATCTTGTCGCCTGTGAGGTCGATGCCGTCGGAAGCCTTGAAGGACTCAACCATCCAGTTGATGATCCTCTGGTCGAAGTCATCGCCGCCCAGGTGATTGTTTCCGGCAGTAGCCTTAACCTCCTGAACGCCGTCGCCCATCTCGATAATGGAAACATCGAAGGTACCGCCGCCCAGGTCGTAAACCATAACAGTCTGATCCTGTTCCTTGTCGATACCGTAGGAAAGAGCAGCAGCAGTAGGCTCGTTAATGATTCTCTTAACATTAAGACCTGCTATCTGACCTGCGTCCTTGGTAGCCTGACGCTGAGCGTCGGTAAAGTATGCAGGAACAGTGATAACAGCCTCGGTAACAGGCTCGCCGATATAAGCCTCAGCGTCAGCCTTGAGCTTCTGGAGTATCATAGCGGAGATCTCCTGAGGAGTGTACTTCTTGCCGTCGATCTCAACCTTGTAATCGGAGCCCATGTGTCTTTTGATGGAGGAGATAGTTCTCTCGGCGTTAGTAACAGCCTGGCGCTTAGCAACCTGACCGATAAGTCTTTCGCCGTTCTTGGTGAAGCCGACAACGGAGGGAGTAGTTCTTGCGCCCTCGGAGTTAGCGATAACAACGGCAGAGCCGCCCTCCATAACAGCTACGCAGGAGTTTGTAGTACCAAGGTCAATACCAATAATCTTTGACATAAAAATCATCCTTTCAGTGCCGCATCAAGCGGCGGTAAATATATTTCTCATTCTTTTAAATGGGAATGCCATCAGGGATTAGCGACAGTTACCATTGCGGGTCTGATAATTTTCTTTCCCACCATATAGCCCTTCTGAAGAACGGCAGCAACTGTATTCTCACCGAGATTTTCGTCCTCAATGCTGCTGACTGCATTGTGGAAATTGGGGTCAAACTCTGCCCCCTCGGCGGGTATCTCGGAAACGCCCAGCTTTTCGAGTATTGCAAGATATTGTCTGAATATCATGTCAACGCCCTTTTTGAAATTTTCGTCCTCGGTCTTAGCCGCAAGAGCTCTCTCAAAGTTATCCACAACGGAAAGGATCTCGGTAACGGCGCTGACCGTGGCATTATCGTAAGCGTCAGCCTTTTCCTTAGCGGTGCGGGTGCGGTAATTATAATATTCAGCGTCCAGCCTGAGATATTTCTCCTTCTCGTCGGCAAGCTCCTTTTTAAGCCTTTCGATCTCAGCCTCAGGGCTGTTATCGGGAGTTTCCTCGGCAGGAGCTTCGGCCTCGGCAGGCTGTTCCTCGGGAGCTTCCTCCAAAACCTCAGCCTCGGACTGTTCTTTTATATTCTCATCTTCCGCCATCTGTAATTCTCCTTTCGGTCATCTGTTTTTATTTTCAAGTGCAGGAGGAGTGGGAGGTTCATCTTCCCCGCCCTCCGAAAGCATCTCGCTTATCTTGTCGGTGATATATTCAATATAGGGAATGATCTTAGCGTAATCAAGCCTTACAGGACCGATAAGTCCGAGAGAACCCGCCGTCCTGCCGTCCTTTCTGAAGGGAGAAACTATCATGCTTGAGTTGCTGATAACGAAATTTCCGTCCTCGCCGAACATGACCTTCAGACCGCTGAAGCTGTCGTCGAGCATTCTGGAAAACTCGTTTTTCTGCTCAAAGAATTTAACGATATCCCCCGTACCGATATCGCTTCTTGTCAGGAGATTTTTCTCTCCGTCAACGTGGATATCGCTTGTCATAAAGCCCTTTGCCAGGTCCATAACGCCTTTCATAAGGGGAGAAAGGGTAACGGTGTAAGCGCCCATAGCCTCAGCGAGCTTTTCAATAGTTTCCTCCGAAAGACTTCCCACGCTCATTCCGCTGAGATTTCTTGTCATAAAGTCGGTAAAGAAAGCAAGCTGTTCATTGGTAAGGTCGAATTCGAGCCTGCAGACCTTGTTCTTGATATTTCCCGAGGAGGTTATCATCAGAAGAACATACATATGCTTTCCCGTAGGGATAGCGTCCACCTTGGTAATGACCGAGAACTGAGGGGAGAAGTTAGAGGATACCGCAGCGCAGTGAGTGATCTCCGCAAGAGCCTTTGTAGCGCTTTCGATAAGAGCCGATTCCGAAGGAGCGTCGGTATCGAGAATGCTGTCAAGCATTTCCTTTTCGTCCTCCGTAAGGCATCTTTCGGGCATAAGCTGTTCGATATAAAGCTTGTAGCCGCTGTATGTGGGTATTCTTCCCGCAGAGGTGTGAGGCTGTTCAAGATACCCCAGCTGTTCAAGCACAGCCATATCATTTCTGATAGTAGCGGGAGATACCCTGATATCTGCCATAGCCGCAATAGTCTTTGAGCCTACAGGCTCTCCGGTAAGGATATATTCGTTAATTACCGCAGCAAGAATTTTCAGCTTTCTGTCGCCTAACAGGGTGATCACCGCCTTTCGGGATATCTTAGCACTTAATACTAAAGTGTGTTAGCACTCATATTCCCCGAGTGCTAATTATATTATACACCATTTTTCCGACTTGTCAAGGGGTTTTTGAAAATTTTTTAGCAAATTATCTTAGAGAGTGCTAATATGCGGGGAAGCCCCCGCGGGCAACTCGTTTAAACCAAGTTTTGCAAATAAATTTTCCGTTCAGCCCAATATTTTGACTTTTTCGGCAC
>CAMAIG010000010.1 GCA_945835085.1 uncultured Ruminococcus sp.
AATAAGCGTAGAAATACTTATCAAGCTTTGTATCCTTCAGCTCGCTTGCCTCAATTCCGACAAAGTCGAAGCTGATATTGCTTCCGCTTGCAAGAGCTCTGAGTACCGCATCAGCGATATCAGCATCTCCGTTAACAGCAGGAGCGGAATAAGGAGTAACGCCGTGAAGCACCATCTGATAGAAGGGAATGTCGTAATCGAACAGATCGAACTTGCTGGAGTTCGTGGGTGCATTGGTAATGTAATCCACATAAGGAATAACATAAGCAGCGGGATTTTCAGCAAGAACGCTGCCCTGTGCACTTGCCCTGCTGTAGATATCAACAACGATGTCCTTTGCATTCTCTCTTGAAAGAGCCTTTCTGCCGTAGTCACCGTAAATGGTGTTGGCAAGGGAACCGAATGCAAAATTGGAAACGCCGTTTTTATCGTAGCTTGCAAGGAGCCTTGTGAAAGCCTTATCGTAGGAAGCGGGAGTAAAGAGAGAAAGTGACTTGTAATACTTGTTCTCAATTCCGTGAGCCAGATCGAAAACGGGGATCTGAGCGTAAGCGTTTGAAACACGGATAGAGGTATTTGTCATATTCCAGTAGCCGTTTCCTGTCTTGAACTGCTGGTTGTCAACAGAGGGATAAAGCTTGATGTTATTGCTCTCAGCATATTCGGTAAGAGCGGTCCATTTCTTCTTGCCCCCAAGCTTTGAAGCCGGGTCAAAGGAATCGGATATCTTCTCGCCGATATTGGCATTGGAGAAGTTGTTGTAGGTAACGACCATGTCGTCAACGCCCATGCCGTTGAGGGTTTCAAGGAGATACTTTGCAGTACCGAAGGTAGTTACAGCCTCCTTAACGGTAACGGGAAGACCTGCAATAGATTCTTTTTTCAGTGTGCCGCCGAAAAGGTCGATGTAAAGGGAGGTATTGCCCTTCAGGTTCTGGTCAACAAGACCCTTTTCCTTGATAAGATAGTCCCTGTAAGCGGAAGCGATATGAGTGTAATCCACCTCATCGCCGCCGTTGGAAACGGGATAATATCTGACCTCGATCTCGGGAACGAGAATGCCGCGCTTTTCGAAAACCTTCAGAGGATTTGATTCGCCGCCCATAAGGTATTCGTCGGTAGTTCTAAGCTCGAAATCGAAATATGTGGAGTTGTAGTCGGTCTTGTTCTGATTGGAAACATAGCTGTTGATGGAAGCGCAGGTGTCGCCCTTGTCGGCAACCACCATCATAGCGCTGTTGCCCTTAACAATGCCGTACATAGGGAAGCTTACCTTCTGAGTAACAGCCTGCTTCTGGGTCTTTACAGCAGTGATATCCTTTCCGTAAACCTTGCCTGTGTAGGTCTTGAGTCCTGTCTTGCCGTTGTTGAAATTGATAACAGCACCGCTGCCGTCGGGAACAACGAAGTAGCCTTCCTCATCAAGACCCGCAGCGCCGAAGGTCGTCATGAACGCAACGTCGGTAACGATCTGACCGTCAACATTGGAAGGATGATCCTCCTTGATCTCGGAGGTATCCACATGGAGCTTCATGTAACCGTCCTCAAGAGTGATCTCCACGGGAACGGTGATGCCGGGGCCGGAGAAATTATATTCTATCCGGACGCCGTTTGTGATCTGCTTCATTTTGAACTTGCCCTTAGCCTTGCTCTGCTGAATGGTAGTAGAACGTGCGTAAGGCTCGCCGTAAATAAGCATCATACCGGAAGCAAGCTCCTGCTTCTGGCTTTTTTTAGCGTTAGAGGTTTCGAGGTCCACAGGATTTGACCACCATATCTCGCCGGTAGTCGTATCCTCCAGAGCTACTGTGCCCTCTTTTTCGTTAGCATAAAGCTTGAGATTGCCCTTTGAAGCTACTTCCGTCATAAGAGCCATAGCTTCCTCTTCGGTACGGGGAGTGACCTCATCGTCCTTGTCCTCAGTGGTCTCCTCGGCAGCAGCAGGCTCCTCCTCGGGAGTGCTTTCCGAATAAACGGAGGTGAGTCCCATAGGTATCATCATAGCAAGGCAGGAGATAAGGGCAACAGTCTTTTTAAGTTTAGAATGCATTGTTTTCACCACTTTTCCTTAAAAACTATACTCTTAATCTGTATGAAAGCTCCGTATAAATGGTAAATATGAAAATGATTACCTGCTGGAACAGTGTAAGCAGAAGGACCAGAAGGAACATAACTGCTATCATTGCCACCAATGTAAGAGCGATCAGTGCCAGTGTTTTGCCGAATGAGAATTGATGTACCGCCTTCATAGCCGAAATGAACAGCACCACGGTCCATGCCGTTCCGACTATCTCAAAGGTCTGAATAAAGATGTATTCGTCCTTGATAAGGAAGTGGGAAAGGACAGTGCCGATAAGGTAGCCTGCGATATAGGGTATCAGCGAGTACGCCGTGACTATGTAGATATTTTTCATTGAGCCTTCGCCGTCGAAAAGCGTGCACATAGCCCAGTTGCAGACCACATAGAGAAGGAAGATACCGAAGCTTCTGAAAAAGTACGGAACAATGTTAAAGATCTTGTCATATGAGGAGTAATACTGGAAGCCGTACATTCTATTGTAAGCAAGCTGCTGGATAAAGAGCAGCACCACGATCCCCGTAGCAATTGCCAAGGAACCGGATTTTTTCCATCTGAGGTCCTCAAATCCTTCAAAAGGATGCATAATTACATGCCTGACGAACTGTCCCTGTGTGAGATCCAGCATTAATTATACACCTCTCTTTCTCTGCCAGGGGAAGGTAATTATCCCCTTCTGATTTAACTTCTTGATAACGGTGACAGCTATCGCAATAACGATGATAGCGATCACTGCAGGAGTGAAATACTTTTCAAGGAGCTTGCCTCTGTAGCCCTCGTAAGCTCTGTTGTAGCGGTTACGGCTGATGGAGATCTTGAAATATTTCATAGCCTCCTTGTACTGCTCCGAGTTAAGCAGAGCGTTGCCGATACCGATGTAAGCCCGACGGTAGTTGCCGTCGTACTTTATAACATTGAGCCAAGGCTCATAGGACTCCTGATAGTAGCCTTCGTTGTAGAGATTGGTAGCCTCGGTAACTATCTCGCCGAAAGCAGATCTCTTGAAAACGGTAACGCTGTTCTTTCTTGAATCAAGAACATAGAGCATATTGTCCTTAGACTCAATAGCGGAAACGCTTCTGAAGGTACCGAGCTGATCTCCGTCGCCGCCCAGGACGAACATGAGGTTAGCCATCTTATCATACTGGAATATCCTGCCGTGAGCGAAATCGAGAATATTCATTTCGCCGTTGGGGCCGATATCAATATCCATAAGAGCGGAGTTTTTGGTATAAATGGAGTAATAAGCAGGAGCAATATCACCGAAGGTAACGTCATCTCCAACAACTGCGGAAAGAATGTTAGCACCACGGGGATTGAGCTTCTTAACTGTATCGGTCCTTACATCGCTGGACTCGGTAACGGTGTAGATAAAGCCCTCGTCGTCGATATCGAAATTAGTAAAGCCGATAGGAGTAGTTCTTGTGGAACGAGCTCTCTGTTCCTCACTTGCAATAGTGTTCCAGAAAGCGTTGTAAATGATCTCGGAGGTAGCCTCAACTCGGTTAGCACCGTAGAATCCCAGGAACTTGCCCTCAATGTCGTACATTACCGCACCCTTTGTAACGGACTTAACGACAATGTAAACATTTCCTGCCTTGTCAACAGCGACCTTCTTAGGATTATAGGTAAGGTCCTGAGAATAAAGCTCGGTATTGGGCTTTTCAAACATTCTGTCAACATTGCCCTCGGTATCGGACTTCAGGACTCTGCTGTTTTCGGTATCGCAGACATAGATGAAGCCTGTGTACTGATCGACGAAAACGCCCTCGGGCTTTTTAAGCTTAAGCTCTTCACCATTATAATAGAAGGTGTCGAGGTACTTGACCATTTTGAAGTCAAGATCTGTAACAATAATTCTGTCGTTGCCCTTATCGGCAATATACATAAGATCGTCGTGAGAAATGTAAAGGTCAGCAGGTTCTTTAAGACCGTACATAGCCTTCCATTCATCTGTAAGAGGGTCAAAATCGGGATCAGCCGCAATTTTAGCCTCCTCTATCTCACGGACCTTGTCGTGAAGGCCCTGTATACTCTGACCGTCAACGAAATATTCAGCGGTATATCCGACCTGAGAGGCAACGGCGTCGCCCCATCTGTCGTAGCTGTATGGGTCATAGCTTTCTGACGCTGAAACACTTGCCGCAAAGGAACCTGTAAGCATAAGGCAGGCGCCGGCAGCGGCAATAAGCTTTTTCAAGCCTGACATATCATCACCCTTTTCTTTAGAATAAACACGCACATGATGGTCATCAGTCCTTCATACCTGCGTGAGCCATTGTTTCCATAACGTTTCTCTGAGCCAGAACGAATACCAGCAGAGGAGGTATCATAAGAACAACAGCAGAAGCCGCGATCGCACCCTGACGGGCAATACCTGCCGCAGCGATCTGCTGAACGACAACAGGTATGGTCTTTAGAGCCTCGTCATAAACAAGACCGCCTCCGGCCTGGTTCCAGGAGGTCTGGAATTCAAAGATGATGATGGTCATAAGAGCAGGCTTACAGTTAGGCATTACGATACCCCAGCATATATGCAGGAGGCCTGCACCGTCGACCTTAGCCGCTTCGATCATAGCATCGGGGATAGTACTCATACTCTGACGCATGAGGTACAGACCCATAGAAGTAGCGATAATAGGAAGGATAAGAGCGCTGTAGGTGTTGATCATGCCGAGAGTTGCCATAACCATATACTGCATGATATAAAGAACAGTAGAGTTAAAGAGAAGGGCAACAACGACGATCTCATTGAGCAGCGCATTTCCTGGGAATCTGCACTTTGAAAGAACAAATGCAGCGGTGGAAGCAAACAGCACATGGAAAACAGTTGCAACAACAGTTACCATAAGGCTGTTGAAAACATTTCTTGAGAAAGGAACCCAGGAATTGTTAGCTATCTTGAACAGATCCGAGAAGTTGTCGAGAGTCGGATCAATAGCATAAAGCTTAGGAGGCATAAGGAAAACTTCCTGCACAGGCTTGATGGAGTTAACAACAGCAAGGTAAATGGGGAATATCATAAACAGTCCCATAAACGCAAGGAGCAGGAATATGCCGACATCGTTTTTCCATGATTTGCCGACCTGCTTGTTAGAACCCTTAGATTTGAGCATTTTCTTATGCTCTTTTTCTCGGCGTTTTCTGAGTGCTTCAAGAGCGGCGGCATTTTCCTCCGCCTGCAAAGCGGCGAGCTCTGAGGGTTTAAGGTCTTTTTTTCTTTTCTTCATTATCTAAGCTCACCCCTTTACTAATCAACGTACTTGCCCAGCAGCTTGCCCACGAGCTTGTTGCAGACGAGCATAACAACGAACAGAACGAAGCATATTGCTGAGGAATAACCCATCTCATATCTTACCCAGCCGTAGTCGAAGGCGTGGGTCATGATAGTATGTACCTTGTAGTCCGTAGAAGGGAAGCCTGCCAGCATACGTCCGACGATATCAACGGTAAATGCGGAAACTATCTGCATAACAGCCGCAAACATGAGTGAAGGACCCATTGAAGGGATAGTAATGTAGAACAGCTCCTGGAAGCGGCTCTTGATGCCCTCGATAGCACCTGCTTCATACATGGATTTGTCAATACCCTGGAAGCCGGCTCTCATAGCGAGGAAGCCCGCACCCATGGAAACCCACAGCTGAACAATGATAACGCAGGCAAGAACATAGTTGCCGTCTGTCAGCCACTGGATAGCCGAGGAGGTGATGCCAAGCTCCATAAGAATGGCATTGAGATATCCGTACTGGTCGCCCGAGAAAATGAGCTGCCAAACGAAGTAAATGTTTCCTGCCATAGAAGGAGCGTAGAACACGAGAGTAAAGAGTGTCTTTAGAGTGGGATGCAGCTCATTGATGAGCCAAGCGAGCAGGAAGCTCATAGCGTAGCTCAGAGGTCCCGTAAAAATAGCGAAGATAAGGGTCGTCCTGATGGAGCCGATGAAAACATCGTCCTCAAGGAACATAGTGTAGAAATTCTGGAATCCTATCCACTTAGGAAGGCTTGCCATGTTAAAGTCTGTAAAGCCCATAGGCAGTGACATGACAACAGGAATGATGGTGAAAACCAGGAACAGAAGCATAAAGGGTGCCAGCATAATGTAGCACATATAGTTACGCTTCATTTCATGAACTGTGTAATCAAATCTTTCCTTGCGGGACATTTTTCTCTCCGAAGGGAGCAGGATTTCTTTTTTTGCAGTATTTTCGGTCAAAGTCAAGTCCTCCTTCCTTATTCGTCATCGAGGCCGAGATTTCTTCTCTTACGAGTAATTTCGGCATTGATATCCTTATTGTACCAGCGAATAGTTTCACGGGCATTTTCACTGTCGTTAACAACAGCACGGAAAGCATTCATGATGCTTCGGGTAACAACGTAAGAGGAGGGGATAATGGGTATCTCGTCAAGCTCATTCAGCTGAGCGTTGATCTTTTCGAGATCGGACTTGGACCAGTTGAGTCTTTGGAGAGCCTCAACGTTAGCGGAATCAAATCTGCCGAGAGGGCCCATTACGCCTTCAACGTTCTGACCGTAAGCAACCATGGTGTCGGAGGAAGTAAACCACTTGATATATTCCCAAGCACCGTCAATATTCTTGCAGTCCTTAAGAACAATGAAGCCGGAGCCTGAGGAGTTAGCAGCATGAGAAACAGTTCCGTCCTCTCTGAGAGTACCGGGAACGGAGCAGAAATCCCATAAGCCCTTGATCTCGGGGGCAGCAACATTGAGCTGGTTGTAGAAGGTGTTGTAGTTCTGGATAACGATAGGAGCCTCACCTGTTCTGAAACGAGTAAAGGCATCATAGGTCTGGTCAAAATTATAAGTGGTATAGAATTTTGTCCAGGTATCGAAAGCAGTTACCGCAGCAACGCTGTCGAAGGTAGTAGCGGTCTGATCCTCATTATAATAGTTCTCGCCGTTCTGAAGCATAAGCAGAGCGAAGGTATGACCGACCTCGGTAGAAGGAGCAACGGCAGTACCGTTCACATTTCCGGGGAGAATAAGACCGGGCTGCATATACTTTCTCTGAATAGCGGGGAGCATATCAATAAGGTCGTCCCATGTTTCGGGAGGCTCGTTGATACCGATCTCAGCCAGCATATCCTTTCTGTAGAACATCATGGGGAAGGTTCTGGAAATAGGGATACCGTAAACTCTGTCATCGTAGGTATAGTGAACGAGAGCAGTTTCCTGGAAACGGGAAGCCACCTCATCAAAGCCCTCCATCTCGTCAAGAGGAAGAACCAGGTCACGGATAGCAAGGTTAACAGGGAATTCACCGCCGACGAACATAGCAACGTCAGGGCCCTTACCTGCAAGAACAGCTTCCATGATAGTACCCTGAACCAGGTTGATAGAAACATCAACGCCGGTAGTTCTGGTAAACTCGGAGGTAAGCTCCTTAACAACGGTAGTCTGGTCACGGCCAAGACCACACCAAACGATAATGGAGTCGGCAGTGGAATCGGAAAGCACCGTATAGTCCTCAAAGAAGGAGCCGACAAAAGCCTTCACAGCGAAGGAAACAGACTTAAAGAAATTCTCCTTAACGCTTGTAAAATTCTTTGAAGCGGGAACAACCTCAATATAGTCTATCTCAAGGGGCTGATCTCTGTATTCACGCATCCAGGAGGAAACGGAAGTAATGTTATCCTTGATAGAGGAATTTGAGATATATGTAGGTATCTTGTTAGGCTTATTAACGCAGCGGTCAAAAACGTCAGCCAGACGGGCAAGGGCAGTAGCCTCGGAGCCTGTCTGATTAGAAAGGCCTTCGATTATCTCCTGCTCAACTCTGAGAGCCGAGGAAAGCCTTGAGCAAACGCCAAGAAGCTCGGGAATTTCCTTATGAACATAGTAGTCGGTGTACTTATCGGGGTTCGGGCCTGTAATCATCAGTATCTGTCTGTAATACTGATTAGCCTCGTAAACGATAGCGTCCAGGCGGCGCATGGACTCACCGATCTCGCCGGGGATAGCTTCAAGAGAAAGGGTGTGCTTGCCGGCTTCAAGATAAACATAAGCGGGCTCGCCGCTTTCATCGGTAGGCGTAACCATAAGCCAGTCGGAATCGTAATTGAACTTTATCTGTTCAAAGGGCTGAGAAGGAACCTCGCCGTCGATATAAAGACGTCTGTTGGAATAAAGACCTCTCATAACATCCTGGCGACCCTTGATACCGATCTTATAATAGCCTGTCTGAGGAACGTCCATCTCCCAGGTTATCATCTGATTAGCGCTGTCCCAGGTGCCGTCACCGACAGTATTGTAGCGCTCCTTAACGGGATGAGAGTAATTTCCGGTATGGTCCTCGGTAAGATAAGTACCTCTGTCGTAAGTGGGGAAAATGGTCTGAGAATTGGTATAAGCGTAGTTTTCGCCCTGGAGCCTGATAGCTTCAGCACTTGCATTAGCATTAAGCTCACCCTCGGAAGGCTTGCTGTAAGCAGGAGCAGGCTCATACTGATAGAGCTTAACATAAGCAATAGCGACCGAAGCCTTTTCGGAGCTAAAGCTAATGGTATGCTTACCCGCATCAAGATAGAAATAAAGAGGCTCATTAAAGAGGCCATCAGCATCATTTAATGGAGTTGTCACCCACTGAGGCATTTCCTTCTGTGGAGGACGAGTTTCATTATCACGCTCATTCGGTGTGATAGCATACGCAGAATGCCAGATACGCGGGAAGCTTACTCTGGTTGCGGTGTCAAAGGGGCTTTCGCCATCGAGCAGAACGGACATCTCGGTAGTAGTATTTCCGCCTGTGATGGGGAAATAGCAGACCTCAATATTGTATGCACCGGCAGCAGCCACATCGACAGAAAAATCGAGCTGACCCTCCTGATTAGACCATACAACAACATTGTCCTTTCCTTCATAGGAGCCGACATTGACCTCAGCGTTGTCGGAGCATGAAGAATAGCTCATAAAGATCTCATCTCTGGGACGATCTTTGTCCTCGATCTCATTATAATACTCGCTGTAAGTTTTCTGCTTCATATAGGTGACGGAAGTTGACTCAGCGCTTGCAGAAGCAGTATCGGCAGCATTGTCAGCAAAAACCGAAGCCGGGAAAGCAGTCAGACAAAGTATTACAGCAGTAACAGCAGACAAGAGTCTTTTCAGACTTTTTTTCCTTGACAAAAGATTGACCACCTTTCGTATAAGAATAGGGAAACATTTGCAAAAACACGAAAAGGAATAATTCGTGCTTTTGAGCTAATCATATTATCACCGAGGGAGAATTTTGCCTTGCGAGAATGCAGAGTTTTTCGCCCCACTTTGCGAAAAACGGGCTGCAAATTTTATAGCAAATCAACAAAAAAATCAGTGAAAACAATGAAAATATATGGACCCGTATAATAATTATAACAATTTAGATAAAGCTTGTCAAGGCAGTGTATGAAATTTCGTGTATATTTTCCCCTATATATTTTGGTTATTTATTATAAATAAACGTTTAAGTTATTGTAAAAATCAACAGTGAGTATAACAGAGAAAAATACACAAAAAAGCACCCGCAATTACTTGCGGGTGCTTGAATTAACTATTCAGTTAATTTGGTAATTCTCTGTTAAGAGATTAGCCTCTCTTCTTAGCTACTACAGCAGCTGCAGCAAGAGCTACAGGGATAACTGCAAGAGCAACAGGAGCGTTACCGGTACCAGGGTTAGGAGCAGGAGCAGGCTCGGGCTCGGGCTCGGGCTCGAGATCTTCGTCGATATCGCCGAGGTCTTCGTCAGCATCTTCGTCGTCAAGGGTGTCACCCTCGCCGTCAAGGCCTTCGCCAGCTTCAACGCTATCGCCTTCAGCAGCAGCAACAGTTACAACGAGCTGATCCCAGAACCAGTCGGTAGGAGTGTAGAGGAGCATTGTGCTGAGGAGCTGGTTAGCACGAGTGATCTTGCCTTCGTCTGTGAGTGTGAACCAGTCAAATGTAAGAGTATCGTAATCCCACTTAAATACAGAAGTCTGGTTGAGCTGCATTGTGAGATTCTGGTTGATAACGAGAGCACCGTTGAAGAGGTTTACGCCCCAGAGAGTGGAGTGAGAACCGTAGTTGGAGAAATCATCAGTCTGGAAATCCTGGAAGTGGTCGTTAGCAGACTCACCATAGAGGTGCTGAGAGAAGTAAGGATTGTACCAAGCGCCGTTATCAGCGACAGGATAAGACCATGCTACAGGAGTGTTAACAACCTTCGCACCAAGGGCATGGTATTCCTTGATAAACTGTGTCTCAACCTTTTTGGGATCATTGTGGTTTGCGCAATTTGTTCTGTCAACGAACTTAGCAACGCCAACACCTGTACCAACGTTTGTAGGAACGTTTGCAAAGTACTGCTCAGTGTACTGAGTATAGCCCTTGGAGTTAGCATATGCAATACCATCATCTGTAGCTTCTACAGTGAACACGTAGTTGCCGTTGTTGTCACAAACATCATATACCTCAACGAGTACATCTGTAGCAACGTGCTGCTGTGCGCTTCTGAACTCGAATGTTACATTCTGATCGTTAGCGATAGCATCGTTAAGAACTGCGAGAGGTCTTGTGTAGTAGTTGCCGCCAGCCTTTCTGCCCTGGAGCCAAGCAATAACGTTTGCAGGATCATCAAGTGCAGACATCATGGGGTATACATACTCGCCGCCGAGCCACTGGCCGGGGATAACCTTGATAGCCTTTACAGAGTCAGGAAGCTCATTCTCAAGTGTGTAAGCATCAACAAGACCAGCGTCGAGAGAAGTGATCTGGTCAACGTGTGTATCAAGATCAACCCAGTTACCAGCGTTCACGATTGTGAGAGTGATCTCAAGAGCTGTGAAGCCGTACTTTGTAGCTGCGCCTGTGTAGCCAAGGTTAGCAAGCTTGTAGTTGTTGAGGTCGATTCCGTTAGCGGAAGGATCTGTTGTAAGGGGAACTGTGATTGTGAGATCGTTGTTGTCAGCCTCGAACATGCTGTGTGTGTACATGTAACCGCTCTCGTTAGCAGTATCCTTATTTCTTGTGTAGAGGAAAGGATCAGTTACAGACTTACCAGTATCCTGGTTTGTCTTTGTAACTCTGATATCAGCAGTTTCGAGCTCATCAAAAGACCAGTGGCTAGCACCGAAAGTAAGGGAAGAAGTGTTTCCGATACCATAAGCTTCGCCGTCAACAGCAGTGTAGAGCTCTCTAACGATAGTCTTAGAAGGGATCTCATCCTTCCAAGCCTCGTAAGCTCTGAGGTCATAAGTAAGAACGATTTCTTCCTGAACATCTTCGCTAATAGGGTTAGTATTAGCAGCAGATACAGATACAGCCATTGCAGATACGGCCATAGCGCCAGCCATTACGCCGGCAAGTGTCTTTTTCATCTTCATGAAAAATTCCTCCTTGTTTTGTTTTGATTTTCTTTATTTATTCCCAAATTGTATGGAAATCAAATATACGGTGACAGGGACGCTTCTGCTCGTCGAACTATCACGCTATTATTGTACCACTTAGCATTCTCGTTGTCAATGCACATATATGACAAATTTAAAAAAACATTTTTATCTTTTATGTACACTTTTAACCCAAAAAATGCCGCTTTTATGCCATTTTTCATAGCCTTCGCCGTGGTATGATAATACTATACATCATTCGGAACAACATTTCAAGATGCTTTTTGCACAAATACTTTTGCTTTTTTCGCTGATTTTACGTCAATTCGCATCAATACCATATTTTATATGCCAAACACTCTTTTGGCATTTTCGGCGGTGATCTCTGCCATTTTTTCCGCATCGATGCCCTTTATTGCCGCCATAGCCCCCAGAGTATGCACAAGCATTCCGCTGTCGCATCTTTTTCCTCTCAGAGGCTCGGGAGCCATATAAGGGCAGTCGGTTTCAACAAGCAGCCTGTCAATTGGCACTTTTTCCAATGCTCTTACGGCTTTTTTTGCATTTTTAAAGGTAATAACTCCCGTAAATCCGATGTAAAAGTCCATCTTCACAAGCTCCTCGGCTATCTCCGCAGACCCCGAAAAGCAGTGCATAACACCCCTTGGCTTGTATTTTTTCAGCAGCTCCATGGTGTCCTCCCATGCGTCACGGCTGTGTATAATAACGGGCATATCAAGCTCCTTTGCAAGCTTCAGCTGCTCCTCGAAAGCTATCTTCTGAACATCTCTGCCGGGGTCCTCATAGTGATAATCAAGCCCTATCTCCCCCACAGCAACGACCTTTTCCCTGCCGCAAAGCGACCTTATCTCGTCAATTCTGCCGATCTCCTCCGCAGCGTCGGGATGAAGCCCCGCCGAAGCATATATCCCGGGATATTTTTCCGCAAGCTCCGCCGATGCATATGAGCCCTTCACCGAGCAGCCCACATTAATGATATTTGCAATATCCCTGTCAAAAAGCTTCATAAGCAGCTCATGGCGGTCATCATCAAAAGCCCTGTCATCATAATGGGCATGGGAATCGAATATCTTCATTTTATCCTCCGTAAAAGCGGTTTCGACGGATAGGGTCATGAGCCGCCGTGTTTTTTCTTTTTTACCGAAAAGCCGAAATCACCGAGCTTTCTTCCCAGTGCAAAATATTCGCCGTGGGAATACGCCATAAGCCCCGCCTGCTGGAGATTTATCTTGCCCTTACTGTCAACAAATCTCTCGTCCACGGTCACTCCCGTGATATCCGCAATAAACATGGTGTGGCTTCCCAGATCTGTCTTTTCTCTCACCCTGCACTCAATGGAAACGGGGCAGTCGGTTATAACGGGACAGTCCACCGTCCGTCCTTTCTCGGTGAGAAATCCGCATTTGGTGAATTTGTCAAGCTTTGCACCGCTTTTCATGCCGCAAAGATCGACAGTTTTTGCCATCTTCGATGTGGTAAGATTGATAATAAACTCTCCGCACTCGCAAATAACTCCATGGGAAAATCTCTCGGGTCTTACCGAAACATAAGCCATAGGCGGGCGGGTGTTGACTATCCCCGTCCAGGCAGCGGTAAGAACGCTCTTTTTCCCATCAACATTTCCGCTTGTAACGAGAGCCGCAGGCAGAGGAGCCATTATTGTGCCGCCCTTTAAGAAGATGCGTCCCATATCACTTTTCCTGCATAAGCCTGTGCATATCGCTTATGATCTCAGCAATATCCTCGTCCCTGTACTGTGCCCCGCTCCAGATCTCGTGAGCCACAGCCGCCTGCCAGACAAGCATAGCCATGCCGCCGCAGGTCTTGATGCCGTGAGCCTCGGCTGTCTGCATGAGCCTGGTTTTTTCGGGATTGTAGATAACATCAAAGACAAAGCCGCACCTTGCGATTATCTCCTCGGAAACGGGGCAGGCGTCGGTCTTGGGGAACATTCCCACGGGAGATGCATTTATAAGCACATCAAAGCTGCCTGTTATCTCATCGGGGTGAACAACGGTTATCTTAGCGTCAATGCCGTTAGCGGCAGCATATTCCCTCACAGGCTCCACAGTGTCCTCAAAGCCTTCGGGAACCGAAACCGTAAGCTCGGCGCCGTGACGAATGCATTCAATAGCGATCATTCTTCCAACGCCGCCGCAGCCGCACTGGAGCACCCTTCCGCCCAGATCTGCTCCCGCCGCCTCAATTGATCTGAGGAAGCCGTCGCAGTCTGTGTTTGCGCCGATATATTTTCCGTCCTTTTTAACAACGCAGTTAACGGAATTGTACCGCTTAGCGGAATCCGCAAGCTCGTCAATATATTTTATTATCTCCACCTTGTGAGGAATGGTGATGTTAAAGCCGTCAAGAGCCAGAACATCTTCTATCCTGTCCCCCAGCTCCTCGGGAGAATATTCCTTTAATGTATAATCGTAATCCGAAACCCCGTCCAGCTCAAAAAGCCTTTCATGTATGGGAGGGGACATGGTGTGTTTAAGGGGAAAACCCAGCAGACCGTAATGCTTCATAATAAACTTCCTTTCAAGTTTATACTATTATAATAGTATAAGAAATAAGCAGCAGATAAAATTATCAGCCAACAGCCTTTTCAAGAGATTCTGCGTCCTGAACATTGACCGCATTAACGCCCTTGAGAGTCTTTTTAACAAGACCCGTAAGCACTTTGTTGGGGCCGCACTCAATGAATGTGTCAAAGCCCATTGAGGAAAGCTCCGCAAGCTCGGAGGTAAATCTGACGGGAGAAACGATATGGCTTGCAAGTCTTTCAGCCATGTTATCCGAATTGTCAAGAGCCTTGCCTGTTATGTTTGACATCATGGTTATTTCGGGCATTCTGAATTCGATCTTCTCTGCAGCGGGCTTGAACTCGTCGGCAGCAGGCTGCATGAGCTTTGAATGGAAAGCGGAAGCAACATTGAGCTTTACGGCTCTTGCGCCCATTCCCGCAAGCACCTCCACCGCAGCCTTAACAGGTCCGTCCTCACCCGCAATAACGGTCTGAACGGAGGAATTGTAGTTAACGGGAATAACATAGCCCTCTGTTTCCTCGCAGACCTTCTCGATCTCCTCGGCAGTCTTGCCGATTATCGCATACATAGAGCCGCAGCTGTTGTCAGCCGCCTTCTGCATAGCCTCGCTTCTTGCCTTAATGAGCCTGAAGCCGTCCTCACGGGATATCATGCCCGTGTAGACCATAGCGGCGTATTCACCGAGAGAGTGACCTGCAGCAGCCTCTGCAGTAATGCCGTTGATCCTCAGAGCCTCGGCAGCGCAGAGAGAAACAGCCATGATCGCAGGCTGGGAAATGACAGTCCTTCCCAGCTCCTCCTCGGAAGCGTTGGCGCACTTATCAAACAGATCGAATCCGAGAACAGCGCTTGCCTCATCGAAAATAGCCTTCAGCTCGGGATATTTTTCAACGAGAGAAACTCCCATTCCCGCATACTGGGAACCCTGTCCCGAAAATAAAAAAGCAGTTT
>CAMAIG010000011.1 GCA_945835085.1 uncultured Ruminococcus sp.
CCTGGAGCATTTCCTTTCTTCTGTCGCCGAAGCCGGGAGCCTTTACGGCAACACAGGTGAATGTGCCTCTGAGCTTGTTTACGATAAGTGTGGAAAGAGCCTCGCCCTCAATATCCTCAGCGATGATAACAAGCTTCTTGCCGCTCTGAACGATCTGCTCAAGGAGAGGAAGGATCTCCTGGATCGAAGAGATCTTCTTATCGGTGATAAGAATGTAAGCGTCGTCAATAACAGCTTCCATCTTGTCTGTATCTGTAACCATGTAAGGAGTGATGTAGCCTCTGTCAAACTGCATACCCTCAACTACCTCGGAATAGGTTTCTGCAGTCTTGGACTCCTCGATAGTGATAACACCGTCAGCAGTTACCTTTTCCATAGCCTCGGCAATGAGCTTTCCTACCATTTCATCTGCGGAGGAAACTGTTGCAACTCTTTCGATATCTGCAGAGCCTTCAACCTCCTTGGAATTTGCCTTGATAGCCTCAACAGCAGTATCAACAGCCTTTGCCATGCCCTTCTTAACGATCATGGGGTTAGCGCCTGCTGCAATGTTCTTCATACCCTCACGGATAAGTGCCTGAGCAAGAAGAGTAGCAGTTGTGGTACCGTCACCTGCAGCGTCATTTGTCTTTGTAGCAACTTCCTTTACAAGCTGAGCGCCCATATTCTCGAATGCGTTCTCAAGCTCAACTTCCTTTGCAATGGTAACGCCGTCGTTGGTGATGAGGGGAGCGCCGAACTTTCTGTCAAGAACAACGTTTCTGCCCTTAGGACCAAGTGTGATCTTAACAGTATCGGCAAGCTTGTCGATACCTGCCTGAAGGGACTTTCTTGCTTCTTCGCCGTAAATAATATCCTTAGCCATTTTAAATTACCTCCAAAATCTTAGTAAGAAATGCCGCCGTTATCATTCAACAACAGCGAGAATGTCGGACTGACGGAGAATGGTATACTCAACGCCGTCAAGCTTTACCTCGGTGCCTGCATACTTTGAAGCAAGAACCTTCTGACCTACCTTAAGGGTCATCTTTACCTCATTGCCGTCAACCATTCCGCCGGGGCCTACCTCAACGATCTCAGCGATCTGGGGCTTTTCCTTTGCGTTGCCTGTAAGGATGATACCGCTCTTGGTGGTTTCCTCTGCCTCGGTCATTTTAATAACAACTCTGTCTGCAAGTGGCTTGATTTTCATAGCTTAATTACTCCTTCCTATTATAGCTGCCAATCGTGAATATTAATGATTAGCAGTCGTAAGCTTAATGTGTTAGCACTCTTGTTTTCCGAGTGCTAATTATATTTTACCATGTTTTTTTGAAAAATCAAGTGTTTTTATGCAATTAACCTCATTTTCGTCATCATGCACATATTTTATACAGAAAATTTGCCTCTATTATTACATTGGCACAAAAAAATCAAGAGCTGCCGCAGCAATAATGCCGCAGCAGCCCTATTAATACAAAATTATCCTGCCGAAATTATTCGCTAACTATGATAAAGTCGATATTTCCGCCGGAAACATCGGTCTTTACGCATCTCACCTTAACACGCTGACCCACCGAAAAAACAGTCTTTCCGTCACGGGTCACGGAAAAATGCCCGTCAAATTCATATACCCCGTCGGGAAGTGTTTCCATCTTGACAAGTCCCTCAATGGTGTTCGGCAGCTCAACGTACATTCCGTAATCGGTAATGCCGCAAATCATGCCCTCAAATTCCTCGCCCACATGAGATGACATATACTCAGCGATATAGCAATCCTCGCATTCCCTCTCAACTCTCATGGCGGTAAGCTCGCACTCGGAGGACTGAGCGGAAGCCGCATTTGCAAACTTGCCGTATTTCTTTGCGATAACCGCAGGAGAAGCCTTTTCATAGCAAAGGTCCGTAAGAATACGGTGAATGGCAAGGTCGGGATATCTTCTTATTGGGGACGTAAAATGAGCATAGTCCTTCAGTACCAGACCGAAATGTCCCAGAGGTTCATCGGAATACTTAGCCTTAGCCATGGATCTCAGCACCATATTGTTGATAACGGGCGAAAGGTCGGTATCCTTGACGGAATTCAGTATCTCAGCCAGATGCACGGGCTTAACGCTTGAAAAATGGGGGTGCGGGATATTGAGCCTATCGGTGACCTCAATAAGCTCTGTGACCTTTTCGGGTGCGGGGTCCTCGTGAACACGGTAAACAAAGGGGATATTACTCTCCCTTGCGGTCTTTGCGGCGCATTCGTTTGCCGAGAGCATGAATTCCTCAATTATAAGCTCAGCAGCCCCTCTTTCACGTCTTGCAACGTCTGTGCAGACATTATTCTCATTAATGGTAAGCTTGCATTCGGGGGTGTCTATCTGAGGAGCGCCTCTTTTCAGCTTGTTGGCGGTAAGTATCTCCGCCAGCTCCTGCATGAGGAAAATAGTGTCCGTAAGCCCCTCATATTTCCTTGCGATATCCTCGTCAAGTGCCGAAAGATCGTCCTTATGGGCAAGTATCTTATTTACCTCGCTGTAAACGCCCTTGACACGGGAACGGATAACGGTCTTGCTGAATTTATACTTTGTGATCTTTCCCTCGCCGTCCATTTCCATAAGGCAGGAAAAAGCAAGCCTGTCCTCATTGGGATTAAGAGAGCAGATGCCGTTTGAAAGCTCCTTGGGAAGCATCGGGATTACCTTGTCTGCATAGTAAATGGAGGTTCCCCTTAAAAAAGCGTCCTTATCAAGCTCGGAGCCTGTCTTGACATAATGGGAAACATCGGCGATATGAACGCCCAGCTTATATCCGTCCCCGTTTCTTTCAACGGAGATAGCGTCGTCGATATCCTTTGTATCTGCGCCGTCAATGGTGAAAATTATCTCGTCACGAAGGTCAAGCCTGCTGTAAATATCCCTGTCGGTAATTTTCATACCCGAGATATGCCTTGCCTCGTCCTGCACCGCAAGGGGGAATTCCGTTTCAATATCGTTCATGTACAGCACGGCAAGAGCGCTGCTGTATGCTCTGTCGGAGCTTCCGAAAAGGGCATTTACCCTGCATCTGTGGTCGGCATGGCGCTCTCCTCGCTTTGTAATGACCGCTAGGACCTTGTCCCCTTCCTTCACCTCGATATCCCTTCCCGTTATCTCGATAAGATCACGGCAGAAGCTGTCGGGACGGACGCACATACGATTCCCGTCCTTTTCAACAATGCCCGTAAACTCGGAAAAGCCCTCCTTTGCAATGCTCACGACCTCGCCCTCGGGAGATTCTCCCCTGCCGGGTATGAGTCTGCAGATAACGGTATCTCCGGGCATAGCACCGAGAAGGAACTTGCCGGGAATAAATATCTCCACACCGTCCTGACGGCGTACAAAGCCGAAGGTCTTGTTTATCCTTGCGACCTCTCCCGCAAACATTCCGTGAGCCTTGCAAAGGATATATCCCTGCTTGGTTTCGGCAATATCGCCCTTTTCAAGAAGCCATGAAACGGCTCTCTTATAGTCATTGAGAGTTATCTTTCTGCCCTTGACCTTGCCGTAAAGAGCCTTATCCGAAACAGACTTTTTCCCTGCCTGCTCCATTACATTAAGTATTCTTGAGATACAGATCTGTGATAATTCTGCCATTTTATCTCCTCCCTTTCGTATAAAAAAACTCCTGCACAGATATTGTGCAGGAGCATAGCTTTTTCGTATCAGCCCTTTGCTGCAAGAACGGATATTACGTTTACAGCGATAACAATAAGGAAGAATATCACTGCAACTATCTTAGTCAGTCTTTCAAGAGCCTTTTCTCTTGTATTCTGACCGTTTTTTCCGTAGAAGCTGTCGTTATTAGAGCCTTGGATCGCACTTGTCATGCCCTGCTGCTTCTGTGACTGCATAAGTGTTATAACTACAATGAAAATGCTGCATAATATCAGCACAATTCCGCTAACTATCTCGATTACTCCCATGATATCTTTCCTCCGAATATATTAATTAAACACAATTAAACATAATAATATAAATTATTATAGCACATACCCTTCCCTATTTCAAGGGGATTTTTGATTTTTGTTGATTTTAAACAAAATGACCCACGAAATCTCAGTTAATCAAGGGCACCCCAAATAACATTTTGGAGCTTTCTTGTAAAATCGGTGCAGCCCGAGTTTGTCTGCTGGATAAAATAGAGCATAGCAGTTTCCTCAGCGGGGTCAATGCTGAAATAACAGCCCAGCCAGCCGTCCCAGCCGTATTCGCCCTCGGTGCCGTTCATTCCCGCAGCAGTGCGGTCGGTAAGCACTCTCATAAAGCAGCCGTAGCCCTGACCCTTCATGCTGTCCCAGTCAAGGGAAGCCATCTGTGCAGGGGTAAGGAAATTTTTCGTCATAAGCTCAACGGTTTTTCTTCCAAGTATCCGTGTGCCGTTGTATGTACCCATTCCCATGAGCATCTTCACGAATTTCTCATAATCAAGGATAGTGGAAACAAGTCCAGCACCGCCCGATTCAAAGGCAGGGGGCACCTTATAATCCGTAAGGCACAGACTGAACTCCTTAAAGGGCTTGTTGCCCTGGGGGCTGTGATCGTAAGCCTGTGCAAGACGGTGATATTTTTCCTCGGGGATAAAAAAACCCGTGTCGGTCATTCCCAGAGGGTCGAATATCTCCTTTTTCAGAAAATCCCCGAATTTCATGCCGCTGACTGCTTCAATTACCGCTCCCATAACATCGGCGGAAGCGCCGTACTGCCATTTTTCTCCGGGAGTGAACTCCAGGGGACGCTTTCCCATTTCAAGAGCAAAGTCCATTGTGGAATAAAGCTTGCCGCCGTTAAGATAGTTATAGGACTGCTCTCCCCACAGCTCGCCCATCTTCATTCCCGCAGGTGAGCCACCGGGATAAGGAACTCCCGATGTCATGGTGATAAGGTCACCGACAGTGACATCTCTCTCAGCGGGACGGGTGCCCTTTTCATCAAGCACCATGGGGTTTTCAAATGTGGGCAGGAACCATTTCACGGGATAGCGAAGCTCCAGCTGTCCTCTTTCGAGCAGTATCATAAGAGCTGCTGCCGTAACGGGCTTTGACAGCGAAAAGAGTCTGAATATCTTATCCTCGGTCATTTTAATGCCCTTTTCCTTGTCTGCAAGTCCGAAGCACTGACGAAAAACAGTTTCGCCCTTGTGTATCACAGATATCACAGAGCCAACGGGAAACTGATTTTCAACCGATCTTTCCGCCAGAGTGCTTAAGAATTTAAGATTGTCGTTCATATCACATTTTCCTTTCAGAGCTATACACATTGCACCAAAGCATGAGCCTGTCCTTTTCCGAAGCCATTCCCTCCACGCAGCAGTTGTCGGGAGGAATGTCATCAAGCCTTACTGCAATAACGCCGTCACAATGCTTTTTTACAGCAGCCCACTCGGCGCAGTCCCATGCCTTAGGAGCACAGAGCAGGATAATGTCATACTGCCCCGAAATATATTCAAGGAGCTGACCGAATGCATCTGAGCCGAACACCTCTGCAGGGTCGCCCTCATAGGGTGAGCTTTCCGCAATAATATCCACATTTCTCCGTGCATCGGGGACAAGAGCGTTCCATATTGTGCAGCTGCCCGCTGCTATGCCCGAAACGCCTCCTGCTCCTGTTTTGCCGAATATCCTGCCGATCATGGGCTTTTTCAGGCTGCATTCTATAACAGCCACCTTCTGCCCGCATTCGGCAAGAGCGCAGGAAAGATATGCCGTGCATTTTTCCGAAAATACCGCAGCCTTGCCCTCTCCCCTGCTTGCAGCCGAAACAGCGAATATCCTTGCTCTGCCCGAAGCGGCAAAGCCCATCAGCTTCAGCGCCGCATCGTAAGCGCCGTTTTTCCGAATGCCCTCGGGAGCGAAAAAGCCCACATCTCCTATGGACTCAAAGGCAGGAATATCCGCTCCCTCATTAAGCTTTTCCTTTTTGGGAGTTTTTGGAGGAGCTGTCTTCTTTTCCTTCTTTTCCGAAGGCATTTCCCTTTGATTATTCTTCTTCGGTCTTAATATCAGCCCCGAAATAATGAATATCAGAAGACCTGTCACAAGTCCCGCTCCCACGCATATCTCCATAAAGGGAAGCTTGGGAGTGCGCTTCATGTCGCAGTATGAGCCGACCTTAAAACTCGGTATATCCTCGGATTTTTCCGCCAGATTGATAAGCGCTCCCAGAATTACGGGAGAATTCTCCGGCTCTCTTAGTCCACTGAGGATTATCTCAGCCGAGGATTCCCCGAAGCTCCTTACGCTGAGAGCATATGACAGCTCAATAACGGGCACATCGGCTTCAATGCTTATTTTTTCAAGCATATCCACACTTGAAAGCTGAGTACGCAGAGCCTCAGCTCCCGTATCTGCGTCTGCCTCGGTGAATATCACATAAGCCGATGCATTTTCCGATGTGCTTTTCAGATCTCTTTTATCAAGCACCGCAGCCGCAGCCACGGCAAACACAGCTGCCCCTGCGGCAGATATCAGTAAGCGCCGAAATATTGAATTTGCCGGCATTGTAAGCAGCCTCCGTTTCATATATTGGGAACTGACGGACAGATCTCACTCCGAAATATCCGACAGCTCACTAAAGCCGTCCTGACCGAGCTTTTTTAAGAACAGTCTGTCGAAAAAGTCAAAATGTTGAGCAAAATAGATAATTCCTTTACAAATATGGCTTCGATACTAACGTTACCGAGTCGCAAAGCAAAGGAATTTCTGATATCTGACTAACGAGTTGGCTTCAGCGACACACTGTATCAGAATTTTCTTTTTTTCTGAACTCTCTTTGTACGTCTTTTCTTTTTCTTGTGAGAAGCAGCATATATTATTATGTATGCTAAGACGAGAGCGCCCGCAGCGGCAGCAGCGGCAATGAAATATCCCGATGATACGAATTTCTTTGCCTTGTCAAGGTTGTAGGACAGCTGGGACATGGTCACATCGTCCTGGGCAACAAGCGAAACTGTGCATATCTCGTCCCCCGAAAGGCTCAGGGTATATGTTCCGAACTTCTGACCCTTGCTAATGGGCGCTGTTATGGTGCCGTCCTCATTGAGGAGAGATTCGTCAATGGTGATCTTTTCCTTGAGTCTTGCGGTGTCAACGGTCTTGAGCCACATACAGCTGTAGCTTTCTCCGATAACGAGCCTTACAAAATCGCTGTTCTCGCCAAAGCGCACCTGAAGCTCGGTGATCTCCTTGCCTGCCTGACAGATCTGCTTATATTCGAAATTCTCAAAAGCCCATTCATAAAGCGCCTTGTGGTCATCATAGTGAAGATAAACCGAGTTCCCCTCATCATCGTAAAGGGGCGAACCCATGGTGACAAGAAGGTAATTGTTTCCGTCACGGGAGCCAAGGGTAACGAGATTTCTTCCCGATTCGTCCAGAGTACCGGTCTTGAAGCCCTTGACATACTGATAATAATAGCTGCTGGAACGGTTTACCATGCTGTTGGTGTGATTGATATGCGCCCAGCCCGCATCGTGATAGTTTGTGGCGTTCATCTCATAATCGGGAGTGCAGGCGATCTCAACGAGCTTGGGATAATTATCCACGGCATACTTGGCAATAAGAGCCATATCCCTTGCATTGGTATACTGATCATCATCGTAAAGACCGTGAGGATTTACGAAATGAGTGCCTGTGCAGCCGATAGCCTTTGCCTTGGCATTCATCATGTCAACAAAGTTCGAAATGCTTTCCCCGCCCACATGATAAGCGAGAATGCCCGCAGATTCACAGGCGGATTTGAGCATGAGAGAATAGAGAAGATCCGTTACGGTAACGATCTCTCCGTTTGAAAGTCCCACTGCCGAGGCATTCTGACCGTAAAGCTCGTCAAACACCACAAGAGGTGCTTCAAAGCTCGTATTGTCCGTGTCCTCCACATTGTCGAGGACTATCATGGCGGTCATTATCTTCGTAAGAGAAGCGGGATACATTTTCTTGTCGGGATTTTTGGTGTATACCACCACGTCCTTGTCAAGATTTATCATAACAGCCGCTTCCGATGTTATGGTGAAATTCGGGGTGAATGTGACCGCCGATACGGGCTGTCCGAAAAACGGGCAGATAAGTGTTATTATCAATGCTGTGCAGACCGCAAGTGATATCAATCTGCTGCGTGATGCTGTCATAGTCAAAAACCTTCCTTTATCTGTATATAGAAATACTTATACTTATTATATCAAATTCCCGCTTAAAATGGAAGTGTTTTTGCAGATATTTTTATTTTTTTAATAAATCAAGAATACATGGAGGTCTGCCATGTGTAAAAGTACAGAAATATCGTCTGCAAATTAACTAATTTTTAACAAAATGGCACAAAAAAAGTGCTATAATATTTCTGTATAAACAGTACGGCAAAAAAAGATCTCACTGTTTTCTTACATAAAAGAAATTTTGTGCAGAAACAATTAGCAAAGGCAGGTAACATTCATGGTAAAATTTGCGAGAACTGCATCAATAAACGAAAGATCCTCATGCTCCCCCGAAAGCTTCATAAAGCTCTCCGAGGATAACTATGCAGCATACATTGACGAAGCGGCTCAGATGATAGCCGACAATCCCCATAAGCCAATAGTCCTGCTTTCGGGGCCTTCGGGCTCGGGAAAGACCACCACGGCACTGAGAGTTGAAAAGCGCCTGAAGGATATGGGCAAAAAGGTACATACTCTGTCCATGGACAATTATTTTCTGCCTATCACCGAGGAGATAGCAAAGGACCTTCCCAAGGACGAAAACGGCAGGATAGACCTTGAATCCCCTCACAGGCTCGATATCCCTCTTTTTTCGCAGCACCTTAAAAAGCTTGCGGAGGGGGAGGAATTCGATATGCCCCTTTTTGATTTTCCCACCCAGTCCCGTCCGGGATTTGTTCCCATGAAGCGAAGCAAGGACGAGATAGTGATAATTGAGGGTATTCATGCGCTCAATCCCCTTGTTACGGGGGATTCGGACGAATTTTCCATGTGTATGTACGTTTCCGTGAGAACAAGGCTCCGTGCAGATGACGGCTCACTGCTCCACCCCAGGCAGATAAGGCTCATGAGAAGGCTCTGCCGTGACAGTCTTTTCAGGAAGCGGAGCTTCAGGGAGATATGCAGTATGTTTGAAAGCGTTTCCCGTGGAGAGGACCTTTACATAACCCCCTTCAAAAAGCGTGCGGATTACGATATCGACACCTTTATGGCTTACGAGCCGCCTGTTTACAAGGCTTATATCGAAAATGAGCTTGCAGCGCAGTCTGCGGACGGAAGCCTTGACGAATTCAGCGAGTTTGCCGAGATAAAGAAATTCCTGGGCGAGCTTAATGTGATAAACAGCAGCTATGTGCCCCCTGCCTCACTGATAAGAGAATTTATCGGCGGCAGCGAGCTTAAATATTAAGGAGGAAATATGAGAGATAGCATCCTCACCATACCCATAAGCGAAATACTTGAACCGAAGGACGGCTGCCCCATTTGCAGAATGAGAAATATGCTTGAGCAGCGCACGGTGGAATATATAACGGGAGCCGCAATGATGGAGCCCGATGTGCGGATAGAAACTAACCGTGCAGGCTTCTGCCGTCTGCATTTCGGGCAGATGCTGGGGCAGAAGAACAGGCTTTCCCTTGCGCTCATGCTCCAGAGCCATCTTGACGAGGTCCATGCGGGGCTTTTTTCCAGAAAAAAGCTCTTTGAACCGAAAAACGCCCGCAAGCAGAAGCTTTCCGAGATAAACGAAAGCTGCTTTGTATGCGAGAAGATAGACTGGGGAATGGAGCGGCTCATGCGTACATTTTTTGAGATGTACGGTGACAGAGAGGTCAGAACACTTCTTGGCGAGCAGGAATATATCTGTCTGCCCCATTATGACCTTCTGCAGTCACTTGCACCGAAATACCTACAGAAGCAGGAGCTTGACAGCTTCATAAAGCTATGCGGGGAGCTTACGGAAAAGTATCTCCTTACCCTTTATGAGGACGTTTCAAAATACTGCTCCATGTATGATTACAGAAATACGGGAAAGGACGCAGACTGGGGCAATTCCAAGGACAGCATCGAGCGTTCCATTGCCTTTCTCACATCAAGATAAATGGGTGTTTTGGCTCACCCTCAGTCTGTTGAGCCTATGAAAAACGGCTACAGCGGCACGCTGTTAAGAATAAATTTCCGGAAGGTCAGAAAATGCGTAACTATAATCAGAAAAACAAGCTTTCACGCATAAATGCATATCTGTCGGCTGCAGCGCTTATGATAAGCGTTTTGACAGGCTGCTCATATTCTCAGACGGAGCCTGCTCAGACTTCTTCCGAAACCGTGTCCTCCTCATATTCCGAAAGCGAAACCACCCTATCGGCCGAGGAGTATGCTCCCGAAAAAGAAACGGAAAGCACCGCCCAAACGAGCATTTCAACGGAAACTGTTACCGTTACAGAGGAAACTTCGGACACACTGTCGGAAGCTTCGGAGCCGGATATTTCTCAAACAGCTTCCGAGGAGATAGTTTCCGAGGAAACTTCATTCAGCGAAACTCAGACCGAGTCCTCTGCTTCTTCGGCGGCGATATCCTCATCGGAGGCATCGTCTTCATCGGCAGCTGCTTTCGTGACAACAGCGCCCCCTGCAGAGATAATTATCCCCGAGGTCAAAAAAACGACCTCTCCCGGAACGGCTGTGTTCAGGTCGGAAGGGGCTGCAGTTGATTACAGCAACGCCTCCGAGGGATATATTTCCGTGACCTATACTGGCAGCAGCAGCAAGGCAAAGCTAAGGCTAATTCTCGGTGACAGCAAATACGATCACGACCTTGCAGCCGACGGCACCACCGAATATTTCCCACTGTCAATGGGCAGCGGAAAATACGAGATACAGGTATTTGAACAGGTTGACGGCAAGATTTATTCGGGTGTTCTCGACGAAACCCTCAGTGTGAAGATCTCCGACGAAACGGATATGTATCTTTATCCCAATAAATATGTTTCGTTTACCCGAAAGTCCCAATGTGTGAAAAAGGCGGCGGAGGTCTGTGCAGGCAAAAGCACTGCCCTTGAAAAGATCGCCGCAATATTCGTATATGTTTCCGACAACGTTTCCTATGACAAGAAATTTGCCGAAACGGTTCAGAGCGGCTATATCCCCGACCCCGACGAGGTGCTTTCCGCAAAAACGGGCATCTGCTTCGATTATGCATCACTTTTTGCGGCAATGGCACGTTCCCAGGGTATACCCACAAGGCTCGTTATCGGCTATGCCTCGCCCGATATCTATCATGCCTGGAACGAGGTATATACGGAGGAAACAGGCTGGATAACCGTTGAAGTTTTCTTGAAAAAAAGCGGCTTTAATCTCCTTGACCCCACCTTCTATTCCAGTGCGGGAAACAAGCAGAAGGCAGCAGATTATATGGACAACAGCGGAAATTACTCCAAACTCTACACATATTAAGGAGCTGATATAAATGGCAGCAGGCAGAAAATTACTGTCCGCAGACGAGCACGCATATTTCTGCGAGCAGCTTGCGCTGATGCTTAATGCAGGAATGCAGCTGAGCGACGGTCTGGAGATACTGTCGGAGGACTTGGACGATGAAAGGCTCAGAACGATATTCACCGATATATCCCATTCCCTCAGCGATGAAAAAAATCTTTATCAGGCAATGGAGGACACGGGCGTTTTCTCGGAATACGCCCTTAATATGGTCAATATCGGCATAAAGAGCGGTCATCTTGAGCAGGTGCTCAGAGGTCTGTGCGGATATTATGAGAACCGTGCGTCGCTTATCAGAACTGTTCGCAGCGCCGTGCTTCACCCGCTTATGCTTCTTGTGATGATGACTGTGGTCATAATAGTGCTGGTGGTAAAGGTAATACCCATGTTCTCGGATATATTTGCTCAGTTTGACAGCAGCGTGGTATCGGCTGTGGAGAGCAGTGTAGGCTTTGCATATAAGGCGGGAATTACCGTGCTTATCGTGCTTCTGGCTGTGATCCTGCTTTCCTCCGTAACAGCGCTTTTATCATTGATACCGGGAGCGAGGAGAAGGCTTTCCGAGTTCTGCTCGGTATTTCCCCTAACAAGGAGAATTTCACGGAAATTCGACCAGGCAAAGCTTACCGACGCTATGAATATTATGATATCGGGCGGTCTTGACCCTGAGGAATCATTGGAAAATATCAGCCTGCTCATTACCGACAGGAAGCTGAGCCGCCAGGTTGAGGACTGCCGCAAAAGAGTGATCGAGGGCGAATATTTCTCCGACGCCATCTGTGAATCGGAAATTCTCCCTAAGATCTACGCCCGTTCCCTCAAAATAGCATACAGCTCAGGCTCCTTCGACGTTACATGGAAGAAGATAAGCGACCGCTGCAACGAGGAAGCCGAAAAAACTGCCGCAGGCATAATCTCACTGATAGAGCCTGCAATGATCGCAGTGCTTGCCGTGGTGATAGGCTCAATTCTTCTGACGGTAATGCTGCCGCTTATGAACATAGTTTCATCTCTTGGCTGAGGAGGAGCGTCCCATGAAACGGTCACGGCAATTAAAATCATCTCACGGGGGAACGATATTCTCATTCGTTCTCTTCGCAGGGATAATAATATGGTTCCTTGCAGCCCTTTCCAACGCCTCGGAGGCTTCCGACAGAAGTAACATCAACGCATTGAGGCAGTCTGTTGAAAACGGCATATCTCTTTGCTATTCAATAGAAGGATCATATCCCGAAAGCATAGACTACCTTTCGGAATGCTACGGTGTCGTCTATGACAAAAACAAATACATAGTTCATTACGAGTGCTTTGCCGATAATATTCGTCCAAACGTTACCGTAATCGCAAAGGAAGATTGATATTATGGAAAGCTATAAGGGCAGACAGCTTGCCGATGTAATAGGCTCGGCGGGCAGCATGGTGCTTTTCATGATTTTTTCGGTGTGTATGCTGATAATCATCAGCGCCGCCGCATCTGCATATGAACGCATCAGCAGCAACTATTCGGAAACCTTCAATTCCTCCGCTGCTGTGAGATACATATCAAATAAAATACGCAGCTCCGACAAATGCGAGCTTTCCGAGGACGGCGGAGTTATCCTGTATTCGGGGGACATCGTCTGCCGCATATGGTGCGAGGAGGGCGGCATTTTTGAAAAAACTGCGTCCATGCGCATACCCGACACCGACGGAGGGGACAGGATATTTTCGGCAGACAGCATAAGCGTGTCAACCGACGGAGAGCTTTATACAATAACCGTGAGCAGCGGCGGCGAAAGCTTTGAGGCACTGCTGGGGAGAGGGTGAGCATACTGAAAAGGGTCAATACAGAGCGGGGAAACAGACCTTCCGATCTTTTCTTTATTGAAATGATAATCGTGCTGCTGTTTTTCTGCATTTCGGGGGCAATAATCATGAGAGCTTTTACCGCTGCCGATCTTCAGTCAAGAAAGATAACCATAAAGGAAAATGCCGCACTTTGCGCTCAGTCTGCCGCAGAGGCGTATTCCATCAGCGGCAGCGTGGAGGAAATGACAGAGCGTGTTTTCGGCAAGGCATACAGCCCCGATGAAAAGGGAAGATGCACACTTCCCCTTAACACCTCCTGCAATATTTCCGCTGCGGAAGGCGGCATTACACTGATACTTTCGGAATCGGAGGAAATAAACGACGCAGGCAGGCTCTCCGATCTTAAAATGCTGTTTGTTTATAACGAAGAAGAGATTTTCACCCTGAGCTGTACGGCTTATGTGCCGTCGGAAATGTGAGGCGGAGCATGGCTAAGAAAACAGGCAAATTCGGCACGGGCATCGGCATAGGATATGTTTCCGTAATAATGATATTTTCCGTGCTGTGCCTTACGATACTTGCGGTGCTGTCCATAAGTTCCTCGGATTCTGCAAGGCAGATGAGTGCCCGCAGCAGCGAATATCTGACAAGCTATTACAGTGCAGACAGCAAGGCTGCAAGAATACTTTCGGAGCTTGACAGAGCTGCTCTTGAAGCCCATAAGTCGGGATTTTTCGAGGACAGCTTCATGCAGTCGGAGCTTCCCGAGGGGGTAAGGCTCAGCCCTTCTCCTGAGGGCGTCATCGCAGAATATTCCGTCCCCGTTAACGAAAGGACAGAGCTTAAAGTAAATGTCACCTTCTATTCGGAGCCTG
>CAMAIG010000012.1 GCA_945835085.1 uncultured Ruminococcus sp.
GCACAAATAAGCGCAAGTTAAAAGTTTCGTCCACCTTTTCCAAAGGTGGCGGGGGTCAAGGGGCGGGGAGCCCCCGCTGCCATTTCGTTTATGGTGTTGAGTGAACTGTAAGTTTGTGGCTCGGTACCGATAAATACTTCTTTATCGGTAGTACCCTAAGACCGCCTCCCCTTTAAACTTTTCTTCACAACATCTACTCTCAAAAACGTGCCGGTGGCACGTTTTTGACAAAGCAATTATTTAAAAAGTATTTGTGTATTGAATACCTTTTGTTTCAAACAAAAAGGGACTGCCGTGTGACAGTCCCTTAAAATTATTATTCGCCAAATCAGCCAAGTCTTGCTTCGATCTTATCGAGCTGAGCGTAGAGAGCTGCGGGAACGTGGCCGCCCTTAGCAGCGATGTCCTCGTCATAGTATCTGCGCATTTCAGCGATCTCCTTCTTCCAGAGATCCTTATCAACTGCAAGGAGCTTGTCCATGATCTCATCGGAAACCTCGTCCTCAATGCCTGTGAGGTTGATATCTTCCTTCTTGGGGAGGTAGCCGATAGGAGTTTCAACAGCGTCAACAGTGCCTTCGCATCTTCTGATGATCCAGTCGAGAACTCTCATGTTGTCGCCGAAGCCGGGCCACATGAAGTTGCCGTTCTCGTCCTGCTTGAACCAGTTAACGTTGAAGATCTTAGGAGCCTTGTCGCCGAGCTTCTCGCCCATTTCAAGCCAGTGTGCCCAGTAATCGCCAACATTGTAGCCGATGAAGGGCTTCATAGCCATAGGATCGTGACGGAGTACGCCTACTGCACCTGTAGCTGCTGCTGTTGTTTCGGAGGAAACTGCAGAGCCCATGTATGTGCCGTGTGTCCAGTCGAAGGACTGATATACGAGAGGAGTTGTGGAAGCACGTCTGCCGCCGAAGATCATTGCGGAAACAGGCACGCCCTTAGGATTGTTGAACTCGGGAGAAATGCAGGGGCAGTTCTCAGCGGGAGCTGTAAATCTGGAGTTGGGGTGAGCGAGCTTCTGAGGCTTGCCGTCAGCGCCCATTACGGAAGTGAATTCCTTGCCGTTTACCTTAGCGCCCTTCCACTCGGTTGCGTCCTCGGGAGGATTCTTGTCAAGACCTTCCCACCAAACGGTGTTGTCTGCATTGTTCATAGCAACGTTTGTGAAGATAGTGTTCTTGGAAGTGGAAGCAAGAGCGTTGTAGTTGGACTTAGCATTTGTACCGGGAGCAACGCCGAAGAAGCCGTTCTCGGGGTTGATAGCGTAAAGTCTGCCGTCCTCGCCGGGCTTCATCCATGCGATATCGTCGCCTACTGTGAATACCTCATAGCCCTGCTCCTTGTAAACAGCGGGAGGAATGAGCATTGCGAGGTTGGTCTTGCCGCAGGCAGAGGGGAACGCAGCGGTGATATACTTGATATCGCCGTCGGGCTTCTTAACGCCGAGGATAAGCATATGCTCAGCCATCCAGCCCTCGTTCTTGCCCTGATAGGAAGCGATACGCAGAGCGAAGCACTTCTTGCCGAGAAGAACGTTTCCGCCGTATGCGGAGTTGATGGACCAGATAGTATTGTCCTGAGGGAACTGAACGATGTATCTGTTCTCGGGATCAACATCAGCCTTGGAGTGGAGGCCTCTTACGAAGTCGTTGGAGGTATCACCCAGGTTCTTGAAAGCCTGAGCGCCCATTCTTGTCATGATATTCATGTTGAGTACAACATAGATAGAGTCGGTGATCTCAACGCCTACCTTAGCGAGAGGAGAACCGATAGGTCCCATGGAGTAAGGGATAACATACATGGTTCTGCCCTTCATTACGCCGTCATAGAGCTTGGAAAGCTTAGCGTACATCTCAGCGGGATCGCACCAGTTGTTTGTAGGGCCTGCTTCTTCCTTGGTAGGTGTGCAGATGAAGGTTCTGTCCTCAACACGAGCAACGTCGTTGGGGAGTGTTCTGTGGTACAGACAGCCGGGAAGCTTCTCGCTGTTGAGTCTGTACATCTTATCTCTGTTGCCCTCGGGAAGAGCGCATACCTCATCGGTAAGAGCGTCGAGCTGCTCCTTGGAACCGTCGATCCATACAACCTTCTCAGGCTTTGTAAGAGCGACCATTTCGTCAACCCACTTGAGTACGTTAGGATTGTTTGTAAGTGACATGATTCAAAACTCCTTTATCTTAAAGATATTTTAGACGGAAAAAAGTGCCGGCACGGCTCGTCTGCGGACAGCTTATACAGCCGGCTGCAGGACTTCTTGCAAGCCCTTAATACTATTCCATGCTACTATTATACCCTATATTTCTCTCCGTGTCAAGCACATTCATCAGATTTTTTTGCCTTTTGCCCATAATAAAAATCGGGCGCTGCAGGAGCATTGGCATTGCCGCAGTCTGCTGCAGTTATATGACGAAAGGGTCATGGGGGAAATATATGCTCCGGAATGGATTTTTGCATAATTTCTTCGGTTCTCCGTCATTTTTTGCCAATTGACAAATACACATTTATATGGTATAATAAAACGGTATATTGAAAAAATATTTATTATGCCTCAGGGCATGATATTCAAAGAAAGGCTGGTTATTTGACCATGAACGTAATCGAAGCAGCAAGAGAGCTTGGAAAGGCTCTCCAGGCAGACCCCAGATATTCTCAGTACAACGCAGCAAAGCTTGCAAATGACAATGACGCCGAGCTTCAGAAGAAGATCGCTGAGTTCCATGAAAAGAGAGCGGCTCTCAATGTGGAGATGGGCAAGACCGACAAGGACACCGCCGCTATCACCGCCATAAACAACGAGCTTAACAAGATCTATATGGAAGTCACCGAAAATCCCAACATGATGGCATTTGAGGCAGCAAAGGCACAGATGGACGAGATACTTGAGAGCATAAACTACATCGTTACCTGCTCCGCCAACGGCGAGGATCCCATGACCTGCCCCGAAAAGGCTCCCTTCACAGGCTGCGGAGGAAGCTGTGATTCCTGCAGCGGCTGCCACTGATGGGCATGGAGATCGACAGAAGCACCCTGTCGCCTATGATGCAGCAATATTTCGAGGTCAAGGACAAGTACCCCGAGCATATTGTATTTTTCCGCCTGGGCGATTTTTATGAGATGTTTTTCGACGATGCGGTGAAGGTATCAAGGGCACTGGAGCTTACGCTTACGGGCAGGGACTGCGGTCAGGCTGAGCGTGCTCCCATGTGCGGCATACCCTACCACAGCGCAGAGATATACGAGAAAAAGCTTATTGATCTGGGCTTCAGAATAGTCATCTGCGAGCAGATGGAGGACCCGAAGCTTGCAAAGGGCATTGTGAAGCGTGACGTTATCCGCATAGTTACGCCGGGAACTCTTACGGAAAGCAATCTCCTCGATGATTCAAAGAATAACTTTATAGGCGCTCTTTATGTTAACGGTCAGAGCGCTGCGCTGTGCTTTGCGGATATTTCCACGGGCACGGCGGAGCTTTTTTCCTATGGGGGAAAGGCTCCCGCAGAGCTTGAAGACGCAGTTATAAATGAGATATCCCGTTTTTCCCCTGCGGAGATGCTGATGAACGGCGAAGCTGCCGCAAACAAGGGCATTATTGCATTTCTCAGAGGTTCAATGGACCTCAGGGAGAATGTCATTCCCGATGAATGCTTTATGACGGAGAAAAATCTCGGCACACTTCTCAGCCAGTTCTCCGCTTCATCGGCAGAAGCGCTGGGAGTTGACCCCTCGGATACCGCCGCTATGAGCGCACTTTGCGGGCTGTTTTTCTACATAAGCGATACCCAGAAGGCTGCCGTGGGACGTTTCACGGGGCTTAATACCTATTACGACAACCGTTTCATGGCTCTTGATATGACCGCAAGGCGAAATCTTGAGCTTTGCGAAACAATGCGAAGCAAGGATAAAAAGGGAAGCCTGCTGTGGGTGCTTGACCATACCCGCACCTCAATGGGCAAGCGGCTTTTAAAGGCATATATCGAGCAGCCCCTCATAAAGCCTGCGGTCATTATTGACAGGCTTGACGCCGTTGAGGAGCTGACGGGCGACCCTGTGAAGCTTTTTCAGCTCATGGACGCTCTGGGAGAAGTATATGACCTTGAAAGGCTCATGACAAGGGTAATGTACAAGACCGCTACTCCCCGTGATATGAAGGCACTTTCACGGACTGCGGAAAAAATGCCCGAGATCAAGGCACTGACCGCAGACTGCCGCACAGCCCTTCTCAGAGGACTTTCGGAGAAGATACATGAGCTTGGGGAGATATCTGCCCTTGTGGGAAATGCCATAGTTGACGACCCGCCGCCGCTGCTCAAGGACGGGGGAGTTATCCGTGACGGCTTCAATTCCGAGCTTGACAGGCTGAGAAGCATAATCTCGGGAGGAAAGGGCATTCTCGATGAGATTGAAGCCCGTGAAAAGGAACGTACGGGCATCAAGAATCTTAAAATAGGCTACAACCGTGTTTTCGGATACTATATAGAAGTTACAAAATCCTATTACGACCTGGTGCCCTCCGATTATATCCGCAAGCAGACCCTTTCAAACTGCGAGCGCTTTATCACCGAGGAGCTGAAAAAGGCTGAGCAGGAGATATCGGGCGCCAGCGAAAGGGTAGTTGTCCTTGAAGCGGAGATATTTGCCGAGGTAAGAGATTTTGTTGCATCACGGCTAAGCGAGGTGCAGGAAACTGCGGGAGCGGCTGCTGCGCTGGACGTTCTTTGCTCATTTGCAGACGTTTCCATGAAAAACCGCTATGTTAAGCCCGATATATCCATAGACGGTGCAATAGATATCAAGGCAGGCCGTCACCCCGTTGTGGAGCTTATGACCTCGGGGGAAATTTATGTGCCAAACGACGTTTATCTTGACACAGGCGACCGAAGAATGGCAATAATCACAGGTCCCAATATGGCTGGTAAATCAACATATATGAGGCAGACGGCGCTTATTGTTCTCATGGCTCAGATAGGCTGCTTCGTGCCTGCGGACTATGCAAGGATATCCATATGCGACCGCATTTTCACCCGTGTGGGAGCTTCCGACGACCTTACGGCGGGGCAGTCCACATTCATGGTGGAGATGAGTGAGGTGGCGGATATCCTTAAACACGCCACAAAGCAGAGCCTTGTTATCCTTGACGAGGTGGGACGAGGTACATCGACCTTTGACGGGATAAGCATTGCCACAGCCGTTGCGGAGCATATCGCAAACGCAAGGAAAATAGGCTGCAAGACCATGTTTGCCACTCATTATCACGAGCTTATCGGGCTTGAGGGCAAGGTGGAGGGCGTGAAGAATTATTCCGTTGCCGTTAAAAAGCACGGGGAAAGCATTAAGTTCCTGAGAAAGATAGTTGAGGGCGGCGTTGACGACAGCTACGGCATCGAGGTGGCAAAGCTTGCGGGGCTTCCAAAAAGCGTTATTACAAGGGCAAAGGAAATACTTGCCGAAATGGAGCTTGAAAACGGCAAGCCTTCGTCTGTTTCAAGCGAAGAGCCTCAGATATCCTTTACCGCCATCAAGGACGAAGAGGTGCTTTCAAGGCTCAGAAAAACAAATCCCGACGAGTTTTCCCCCAGAGAGGCGCTGCTGTTTCTCCAGGAGATATGGGACCTGCTCAACGAATAATAGTGTTCCCCAAATCAAACATAAACTGCTTGCTCTCTGACAAGATCTGCCGTAAGAAATCTTGCAGTTTGTAAGTTACCGAGCCGAAAAACAAGGGGAATATTGCTATCTCCCTAACGAGATGGCTTCAGTGGCACACTGATGATATTTGTCACTCAGATAGTGACATTTGTTATCTTGTAAGTCTTCTCTTTTTGAGTTATTATTTAATCATAAAATGACCCGAAGGAGAGAAGCCTTATGAAAGAATATTATATCTATCTTATCATCGCAGTTCTTGGAGCAGGATTTTTGATAATAAACTCCGAGGGTGCGGCTGTCATCGGAGTGCTTGTGGCATTCTGGATTTTCCCCACGATCATCGCCTGCATTCTTGCGGGTATAGCCTCATATTTTGCGGAAAGGAAGGACAGTATCCTTCTGCAGCTGCTGCTTCTGCTGTTTATGGCGGCAGGAGGCACCTTGGGCACATTTATGTCAGGCTCTTCATACTACTTTGATTCGCACGACGGAATGCGGATCGCAAGGAAAATTCTGCTTGAGATACAGGCAGTGATAGTATTTTATTTCGTGCTTGCAATGATGGGCGTTATAGATTTCAGCCTTAGCCTGCCCGGCTGATGAAAGGCTGATAATAGGAGATGTGAAAATGCCGAGAGTACATTTGCTCAATAAGGAGCTTGCGGAGCTGATAGCCGCAGGCGAGGTCATAGAAAGACCAAGCTCCGTTATCAAGGAGCTGGTGGAAAATTCAATAGACAGCGGTGCAGGCTCCATAACTGTGGAAATAAAGCAGGGCGGCATTTCCTACATACGCATCACCGACAACGGCTGCGGAATGTCCTATGAGGACGTTCCGACGGCCTTTCTGCGTCATGCCACAAGCAAGCTGAGCGTCAAGGACGACCTTTCAAGGATAATGACACTGGGCTTTCGTGGAGAGGCACTGGCGTCTGTATGTGCAGTTGCAAGGTGCGAGGTCATTACAAAGCAGAAGGAGGATGACTTCGGCACCCATTATGTCATAGAGGGCACGGAGCAGAAGGTGTATGAAAAAACAGGCTGTCCCGACGGAACGACCATAATCGTCAGGGACATTTTCTACAACGTTCCCGCCCGTCTGAAATTTCTGAAAAAGGACAAATACGAAGCCAATGCCGTGGCTTCTATCATAAGCAAGATAGCCATTTCTCACCCGGAGATATCCTTCCGTTTTATCAGGGATAACCGTCAGGAGCTTTTCACACCGGGAGATAACAGGCTGTATTCCGCCGTTTATTCGGTTTTCGGAAAGGAGCTTGCGGCTTCGTTTATCCCCGTAAACTATAAGATCGGCGGCATATCCGTCAGCGGCTACACCGTTAAGCCCCTCTGGGGACGCAAAAACCGTGCTATGCAGCACTTTTTCGTAAATGGAAGATATATCCGTTCCCTTACCTGCATGGGAGCCATCGAGGAAGCCTACCGCAACAGCATTATGGAGGGGAAATTCCCTGCCTGCGTGCTTTTTATGGATATCCCTCCCTCTGTGGTGGACGTGAACGTTCACCCCGCAAAGACGGAGGTTCGTTTTGCCGATGACAGGACGGTATATGACGCTGTGTATTTTGCGGTGAAAAACGCTCTCCTTGCCGATTCAAAGCCTGCGGAGATACAGCTCCCACAGCATAAGCCCACTGAAGCGGATTATGCCGTGCCAATGTTTCGTGACCCGCCTGCTCCCGTTCAGACAAAGCTTGCCGACACCTCCGATTCAAAGGGTACCGGCAGAGTGTTTGCTCACGAGGTCACAAGAAATGACAGCGAGGCTCGCATGGAGCAGGTCCGTGAGATAAAGCGGGAGCCTGTTTACAGCCACAGCGTCAGCATAGAGGATATCCCCGAGGAGCCAAAGACCCCCATATCTCCCGAAAAGGAGCTTGAAAGTGCCGTTGCCGAAGCGGAACGCTCATGGTCTGCAGGTTTACCGAAAAAAGAAGCTCCCTCCGATATAAAGCCCGAAGCAGACAAGCCTCCGCATACGGATATTTCGGGGCATCTAAGCAGCAGCTACGGCAGAGAAGCCGAGGACAGCGGCTCTATAAATCTGCTCAAAAATACCGAGGACCCCGAAAGACAGTTCAAATACATAGACGAGGCTTCCTTCAAAAAGTCGGAGGATAAGCCCTCTCAGCCCGCCGTGACCGACGAAAAACCCGTGAAAGAGATATTTTTTCGCATTATCGGTGAGGCGTTCAAGAATTACATTATTGTTGAATCCGAGGACGGCATACTTATAATAGATAAGCACGCCGCTCACGAAAGGATAAGGTTCGAAAGGCTCAGGACGGGCAGAGAGGAGCTTACCGCTCAGATGCTTCTCGTTCCCACGGAGCTTACCCTGTCCTACGAGGAATATGACGCACTTATGAAAAATCTCAGGGTATGTGCGGACTGCGGCTTCGAGATAGAGCCACTTGACGCTCCAAAGGTGCTTGTTAAGGGCATTCCCTCCATGCTTGACAAAAACGACGCAGGGGATATTGTTACGGAGCTTTCCCAGAATTTTGCGGCTCACAGGCACGACCCCCTGCCCGAGATACTTGACGATATGTATCATACCATGGCTTGCCGAGGAGCTATCAAGGCAAACGATATCACAGGCACCGAGGAGCTGCGATCTCTCGTATCACAGATACTTGTAGATGAAAGGATACGCTACTGCCCCCACGGCAGACCTGTCATGTTCAAGCTGACAAAGAAGGAGCTTGAAAAGCAGTTCCGCAGGATAGTCTGAGCCGATATAGAAATATTTTTGCAGCGGGAGGGGATAAAAACGGAAAAGATACCTTTGCTTGCAGTCTGCGGTCCTACCGCCTCGGGAAAGACTGCCGTAGGCGCAAGACTTGCGAAAAAGCTGGGCGGCGAGGTCATATCTGCCGATTCCATGCAGATATACAAGGGGCTTGCCATATCCACCGCCAAGCCCACAGAGGAAGAAATGATGGGCGTTCCTCATCATATGATAGATTTTCTGGAGCCTGACGAGCCGTTTTCCGTGGCGGATTATGTACGCATGGCAAGAGAATGCATTGACGATATACGTTCAAGGGGAAGGCTGCCCATTATCGTGGGCGGAACGGGGCTTTATATAAACTCTCTGGTTGACAATATCTCCTTTGACCATGTTGATTCCGACAGCGCTCTTCGCAGACAGCTGGAGGAGGAGGCAAGGGAAAAGGGCAGCGATTTTATGTATGAGAGGCTGAAAAGGCTTGACCCCGAAGCCGCTTCAAAAATACACCCGAACAACGCAGTCAGGGTCATCAGGGCTACCGAAATGGTCATGCTGTCGGGCTTGTCGGGAGAGGAGAACCGCAGAAAAAGCCGTGAACGGGAGTCCCCCTTCAAGCCCTGCATGATAGGACTTACCTGCTTTGACAGGCAGCTTCTTTATGACAGGATAAATAAGAGAGTTGACAAAATGCTTGAAGCGGGTCTTGTGGAAGAGGTACGGAGGATATACACCGATTTCAAGCCGAAAACTGCCTTCAACGCCATAGGCTACAAGGAGCTGCTGCCCTATTTCAACGGGGAATGCACTCTTGAGGAAGCAGCTGACATTATCAAGCAGGAAACAAGAAGATATGCCAAAAGACAGCTGACCTGGTTTCGTCGAGATGTACGAATTAACTGGGTCGATACTTCAAATAGTGAACAAATTGACGGAATTATTACAAATTGCTTGAATATAGTAGCCAAATCGGAAATAATGTGATATAATAAAAAAGAGTGCAGTTGCATTCTTTTAAAGAGAAAAAGATAAGATGCCGAAAGGACGATAAAAATGAACAAAGCGCTTAATTTACAGGACGTTTTTCTTAATCAGGCAAGAAAAGAAAAGGTGCCCATAACCTGCATACTTACCAACGGATTTCAGTTCAAGGGCATGGTGAAGGGCTTCGACAGCTATGCAGTTATAATAGATGCCGACGGAAAGCAGGAGCTTGTATATAAGCATGCCATTTCCACCATCGTGCCTGCAAGACCCATCTCCATACTTGACGCCGAAAACAACAAGTAACAGCGGTCAGCGGAGGTTTTCCCCGACATGAGAGATAATCTTATGAAAGCTCTGTTCTTCCTGCTGGCGGTGTTTATACTTATTGCGGTAACTACCCAGATATATTCCGCTGTCAAGGAGGAATACAAGACCGAAACTGCGGTAATATTTTCCTCGGCGGACAAGGTTTCCTTCAAGGGAGTTTACATTCGCAGCGAAGATGTTATCCGCAAGACCTATGCGGGAGTGCTGAGCTATCCGTCTGCCGACGGAAGCAAGGTGGCAAACGGCTCTGTTGTGGCTTATGTTTACGGCAGCGAGGAGGATATTGAGCTTAACCGCAGGATCGAAGCTATTGAGGAAGAAATAAAGCTCCTCGAAGCGGCTCAGAATCCGGGAACGGTGCTTACAGCCCAGCCGGAGTTCATCGCATCACTTATCAGCGAGAAATATCAGGCGATATCCACAAGGCTTGCCAAAAAGGATATCGACGACCTTAAATCCCAGCGTGACGATCTGCTCACGCTCATGAGCATTTACCAGATCTCCGTTAACCAGGAGGAGGGCTATGACGACCGCATAGCAATGCTTGAAGCCGAGGCTGAGGCACTCAGGGCAAAGAGGCAGCCCTATAAATACGCCGTTACATCACCCGATGCGGGGTATTTTGTAAGCTATACGGACGGCTATGAGAATATCCTGAAGGCTGAGGATACATCGGGCATTACAGCCGACCTCGTGAAGGACGTTATCGCCAACGAAAAGCAGGTCAAGGAAAACAGGAGCAAAAGCGAGATAGGCAAGCTCGTTAAGGGCTATAACTGGAAGATAGCGGGAGTTATTGACAATTCCGACAGCGTTTATAATCCGGGAGATCCCGTGAAGCTGAGCTTTGCTTCTACTCCCGACAAGGTCAATGCGGTGATAGAATCCCTGGAGCCTACCGAGGACCCGAATGAATGGACTCTCATTCTCCGCTGCGAGGAAATGACCTTCGATCTTGTCAGACGAAGAGTAGAGAGAGTAGAAATGACTCTTAACGATTTCGAGGGGATAAAGGTTCCCAGAGAAGCGCTGAGATTCAATAAAAACAATGAGAAAGGCTGCTATGTTCTATGGGGACAGAGAGTTCTTTTCAAAAAGGTGGATACGGTCTTTGAGGACAAGGACTATATCCTGTCAAGGCTCACAAGCGATGAAAATTATGTCTGCGTTTACGATGACATAATCATCAGCGGAGTCGATACCGCCGCATTTATGGCAAATTCCGACGAGGTGGTGACCTCGGCAGATACCCAGGAAACCGAGAGCCTGGAGATCTATTCCGTGACCGAGGCTTCGGAGTCCACTGCCGAAATCACCGAAGCATCGGACAGCGAAGGGGAGCCTGATGAAACAGGCGGCGAAACAGAGCCTGTGCAGACGGAAAATACGGAAGGAGAGATTCATTTTGAATAGCTTTGACGATATTTCCGAAAACATAAAGCGCATCCGCTTCAATATGGACGAGGCAAGGGTCAAATGCGGCAGAGAGCATGACGATATAAGGATAATGGCAGTTACAAAAACTGTTCCTGCAGAGCGGGTGAATTTTGCTGTTTCTCAGGGCTTTGAGCTTCTGGGAGAGAACAGAGTTCAGGAGTTTTTGCAGAAAAAAGAACAATATGTAAAAAATGCCGAAATAAACTTTATCGGGCACTTGCAAAGCAACAAAATAAAGTATATCATTAAAGATATGACCATGATACAGTCCGTGGACAGCGTCGGTCTTGCAGAGGAGATATCAAGGCAGGCAGTGAAAAACGGTCTGCGAATGGATATTCTCTGCGAGGTGAATATCGGCGGCGAGGAGTCAAAAAGCGGCTTTTCTCCCGATGAGGTCACCGATGGGGTCTACAGGATAGCAGAGCTTGAGGGCATCAGGGTCTGCGGGCTGATGACTATCCCGCCTCCCTCGGAAGGCAGCGTTTTTCTTGAAAGAATGCAGCGGCTTTTTGAGGATATAAAGGCGGAAAATATCGGCAATACGGATATACATACCCTTTCCATGGGAATGTCCTCCGATTATGCCGAAGCCGTGAAATTCGGCTCAAACATGGTAAGACTGGGGAGCGCCCTCTTCGGAGCAAGGCACTATCCGGCTGAAAAATAAACATTTACATTAAACTTAAATAGAAAATGAAAGGAAGAGATAAAAATGGGATTTATTGACAGCATCAAGGCCGCAATTGGCATGGATAACGAGGTAGACGACGAGGGATACGATGAGGGCTACGATCAGCCGACCTCAGGTATGCCCCAGAATGATAACTACGTTCCCAATCCAAGACCCTCCTACGGCGATGACCGCAAGATGAATATCAGCGTGACTGCTCAGCTCCAGGTCATTCTCGTTAAGCCCGAGAAGTTTGCCGACACAAAGGATATCGCAAACCACCTTAACAATAAGAAGACCGTTGTTCTTAATCTGGAGGCGACCACTCCCGATGTTACAAGAAGAATAATCGACTTCCTGGGCGGTGTGGCATATGCAAACGGCGGAAGCATCAAGCCCGTTGCAAATAACACCTTCATCATCACTCCCTATAACGTTGGCTTCCAGGGCGATGAGCTTTCTGCAGAGCTTGAAAGCAACGGCGTTCTTCTCTGATAGGAGAAAATATGTCCCGGGATAAAAACTCGTTTATAGCGTCAGAATGCCCCGGCGCGGAGGGTAAGCTGTTCATAGCGCATATCGACGATATGCTGAGGCTCAGCGAAAAGACCTGCGCGGCGAGGTTTTCCGCTTTTTTATCGGAGGCGGAGGCTGTGCTTGCGGAGAAATATCTCAGATACTGCGGGCACTCGAATTATCTGCTTTACGGCGGATACTGCGGCGCTCAGCGTGTGGTACTGGGCGTTTTTCCCGGCTTTAGTGAGCCTGAGCCGAATGAATTTCCCATTGCTGCCGTGAGATTTTACGGCAGGGCTGTGGGAGGACTTACCCACAGGGATTATCTTGGGAGCCTTATGGCTCTTGGGATAACAAGAAGCTCGGTGGGGGATATTATCTGCTCGGAGGAGGAAGCATTTGCAATGCTTTTGCCGGCGGCGGCGGATATGGCTCTCGGGATAGAAAAAATAGGCAGGGCAGGTGTAAAGACTGAGCTTGCCGATACATCGGGGCTTGAAAGAAACGACAGCTTTGCCGAGATAAGCGGCACTGTTGCGTCACTGAGGCTTGACAGCGTTCTGGGGACCGCACTGAGGCTCAGCCGTGAAAAAGCCTGCAGACTGATACGCTCGGGTTCGGTTTCGGTAAATCATGCTGTTACGGAAAGCGTATCCGAGATACTGTCCGAAGGCGATGTGCTGTCTGTACGGGGGTTCGGAAGGTTTATCCTCGATACCGTGGGGGGCAGAACATCAAAGGACAGGCTTCATATCACTGTTAAGAAATATCTGTAATAACTTTCGGGAGCGTCCGCAGCAGCACCCGTTTTCCCATATCAATCGGCTGCGGAGAAAGAGGAATGGCATTATGATTACGGCACAGGATATCAATACCATAAGATTTGAACAGGCAAAACCGGGCTACAATACCGAAGAGGTCGACAGCTTCCTCAAGCAGCTTGCAGATCAGACCAATGCTCTTCTCAAGGAGAAGGAAGATACCGACAAGAAGATGGAGGTCCTCGTTGAAAGCATCCGCAGATACAAGGCTGACGAGGAAGCGCTGAAGGACGCTATGATCGGCGCCCAGAAGCAGGCAAGAGCTGTGCTTTCCGAAGCCCAGGAAAAGGCTGAGGCAATAATCACAGAGGCCCAGCAGAGAGCGGAAATGATAATTTCCGACGCAAATGTCAAGTCCGATGAGATCATTGGCTCCACCGCTGCAAGAGCAAAGAAGGAAAGAGCTGCTCTTGAAGAAATGCAGGAGGCTGTGAAGGAATTCAAGAGAAATCTGCTTGCCATGTATAAGTCCCACCTTGAGCTTATCACCTCTCTCCCCGCAGATGACGATGAGGAAGAGGAGGAGCCTCAGGCTGAGGAAGCTTATGCACAGCCCGAGGAGGCAGAGCAGGCAGCAGCCGATGAAAATATGGAAGCTACAAAGGTCATTGACACAGCCGAAATTGAAAACGGTATGAAGCTTTCTCTCTGATATACATATTATTCCATTTCAAGGAGCGAAAATAAAATGTCACAGGATTACAATTCCACCCTTAATCTTCCTCAGACCTAATTTTCCATGAGAGTAAACCTTCCTCAGAAGGAACTCGTCATGATCTAGTACTGGTACATCAAGAAAATTT
>CAMAIG010000013.1 GCA_945835085.1 uncultured Ruminococcus sp.
ACGGTGATTTTCATGAGGACTGCGTAAATATCATTATGAAGGACCTCATAAAACTTATGGACCCCAAATATATCGAGGTCTGGGGCAAATTTACTCCTCGCGGCGGTATTTCCATTGACCCATACTGCAATTACGGAAAAAAAGGCACAAAATTTGAACAAATGGCTGAAAAACGCCTGTTTGAACATGATATGTACCCCGAAAAGGTAGACAACAGATAGTTTTTTCTGCAAATTGTTACACAGTGCCATGCAGTTTGTTAAATTTTTGACAAAATCAAATAATATGTGTTTTTTCTCTTGATTTTTATTTATAAGTATGATAAAATAGAAATAATGAGGAAATTCTGTCGTTTTGAATAATTTCGATGGGTTTTCGGCAGCATTTTGACCCGGCTGATCTGCCGGGGCTTACAAAACAAAAAAATTTCACAGAAAGCGGGAAATGTTTTATGAGCAACAAAATTACCATTATCGGCGCCGGCAGCGTCGGTTCGACAATCGCCTATAACATGGTCGTTACAGGTATTGCCTCTGAGATCGTTATGATCGACATCAACGAAAACAAGGCTCTCGGCGAAGCAATGGATATCCGTCAGGGTGTTCCCTTCTGCTCCCCTGTTTCGATCTATGCAGGCTCCTATGAGGACGCAAAGGATTCCGACGTTATCATCCTTACCTCCGGTCTTCCCAGAAAGGCAGGTCAGTCCCGTCTTGAGCTTGCTCAGGTAAACGTTGATATCACAAAGAGCATCATTCCTCAGATAGTTAAGTATGCTCCTAATGCAGTTTACATTGTTGTAAGCAATCCTATTGACATTCTCACTTATCTCTTCCATAAGATCTCGGGTCTTCCCGCAAATCAGATCATTGGTTCGGGTACTACTCTTGATACTGCACGTCTTCGTTCCCGTCTTTCCGAAACCTTCAATATCAGCCAGCAGAATGTTCACGCTTATGTTTTCGGTGAGCACGGCGATTCTTCCTTCGTTCCATGGTCACTTGCAAACATTTCCAACATTCCTATTGAGCAGTATATCAACTGCCTCCCTGCTGATAAGCGTCCTGTTGTTGACTATGCAGACATTGAGGACTATACAAGAAAGTCCGGCGCAAAGATCATTGCAAACAAGGGTGCTACCTTCTATGCTATTGCTATTTCCGTATGCCACATCTGCAAGTGCCTTTTCAGCGGCATCGACACCACCCTTACCGTTTCAACAATGATGAACGGCGAATACGGAATTGATGATGTTTGCCTCAGCACACTTTCTGTTGTTGGCAGAAAGGGAGTTGAAGGAAGACTTCTCGTTCCCCTTACCGATGATGAAATAGTTAAGCTCAGACACAGCGCTGACAGCCTCAAGGCAGTTATCAAGGATATCAAGATCTGACCTTACAATTCATAATTCAGACAGGCGGCAGAGTGATTTTTTCACTGCCGCCGTATGTCGTGTATAGGTGTTAATAATTTTATACTATTATAAAAGGAGTACATAACCAATGGAATACCGTATTGAACACGATTCTATGGGCGAAGTAAAGGTACCTGCCGACAAATACTGGGCAGCACAGACCGAAAGAAGCCATGAAAACTTCCTCATCGGTGTTGGCATCGAAACCATGCCCCGTGAGATCACCAAGGCTTTCGGTTATCTGAAAAAGGCTGCTGCAATGGCAAACCATGAACTGAAGCCCGAGAAGATGACTGACGAAAAGCTTGCCGCTATTTCTCAGGCATGCGACGAGGTCATCAGCGGAAGCCTTAACGACCACTTCCCCCTTGTTGTATGGCAGACAGGAAGCGGAACTCAGTCAAACATGAATGCCAATGAGGTTATTGCTAACCGAGGCAACGAGATCGCAGGAAGCAAGCTTCTTCACCCAAATGATGATATCAACATGAGCCAGTCCTCTAATGATACATTCCCCACCGCAATGCACATTTCCGCTGTTATTGCTATTGAGGACAAGGTCATCCCTGCCGTTGACACCCTTATCGAAACCTTTAAGCGTCTTGAAGCTGAAAATGAGGGTATTGTCAAGAGCGGAAGAACTCATCTCCAGGATGCTACTCCTATCTCCTTCACACAGGAGATCAGCGGCTGGCGTTCTTCTCTCGAAAAGGACAAGAAGCTTCTTGAAATAGCTCTGCCCGAGCTTAAAGAGTTGGCTCTCGGCGGTACAGCAGTAGGCACAGGTCTTAACACTCCCAAGGGCTTTGACAAAAAGGTTGCAGAGTGTGTTGCTAAGCTTACGGGAAAGGATTTCGTTACTGCTCCCAACAAGTTCCACGCACTTACAAGCAAGGACGAGATCGTATTCGCTCACGGCGCTCTTAAGGCTCTTGCTGCTGATATGATGAAGATCGCAAACGACGTAAGATGGCTCGCAAGCGGTCCTCGTGACGGTCTTGGAGAGATCACTATCCCCGAAAATGAGCCGGGTTCATCAATTATGCCCGGAAAGGTAAATCCTACACAGTGCGAGCAGGTTACCATGGTAGCTGTTCAGGTAATGGGAAATGATGTGGCTGTCGGAATGGCTGCAAGCCAGGGCAACTTTGAGCTTAACGTTTTCATGCCTGTTTGTGCATATAATTTCCTCCAGTCCGCAAGACTTCTTGCAGAGTCCATTACCTCCTTCAACAAGAACTGTGCAGTAGGAATCAAGGCTAATAAGGAAAAGATGCACCACAATCTCCACAATTCACTTATGCTCGTAACTGCACTCAACCCATACATAGGTTATGAGAACGCTGCAAAGACTGCCAAGAAGGCTTATAAGGACAATATTTCTTTGAAGGAAGCTTGCGTTGAGCTTGGTTTCCTCACTGCCGAAAAATTTGACGAGGTGTTCCACCCCGAGCAGATGATATAATTTTCTAAGAAAGGATAAAAGCTATGGTTTACAGTTATTACCCGGGCTGCACTCTGAAAAACAAGGCAAAAGACCTTGACAGATATGCCCGTCTTTCCGCACAGGCGCTTGGAATTACGCTTGAGGAAATCGAAAACTGGCAGTGCTGCGGCGGCGTTTATCCAATGGCAAAGGACGAGATAGCAACTAAGCTTTCTTCTGTCAGAGCACTTGCCGACGCCAAAGCACACGGCAGAGATCTCATAACTCTCTGCTCTGCCTGCCACAACGTTTTAAAGCAGGTAAACAACGATATGCTCACTGATGAGGATATCTGCACAAGAGCAAACAATTACCTTAAGCTTGACGAAGAATATCACGGCGAAACCAAGGTGATCCACTTCCTTGAAATGCTCCGTGACGTTATAGGCTTCGACGCTCTCAAAGAAAAGGTAACAAATCCCCTTACAGGCAAGAAGATCGGTGCTTATTACGGCTGTCTTCTCCTTCGTCCCGGCAAGGTAATGCAGATGGACGATCCCGAAAATCCTAAGATAATGGAGGATTTTATCCGTGCGATCGGCGCTGAGCCTGTTATTTACCCCATGAGAAACGAATGCTGCGGCGGATATGTTTCCCTTGAGGACAAGGAAGCTGCTGCTAAGAGAAGAAATGCAGTAGCAGACAGCGCTGCAGGCTTTGAAGCTGAGCTTATGGTCACTGCTTGTCCTCTCTGTATGTATAATCTCAAGAAGAATGACAGCAATGTCCCTGTTTATTACTTCACCGAGCTTCTCGCTGAGGCTCTCGGTGTAAAGGAAAACTAAGGAGGTACGAACATGGATAAAAAAGAAGAGATCCTCCGCATCAGCGGTGTGAATGTCCGTAAGTGTATGCGCTGCGGCAAATGTTCGGGAACCTGCCCCTCCTATGATGAGATGGAATTTCATCCTCATCAGTTCGTTTACATGGTAGAATCAGGAAATATTGAGCCTCTCCTCAATAGCGACTCTCTTTATAAGTGTCTTTCCTGCTTTGCTTGTGTCGAAAGATGTCCGAGAGGTGTTGAGCCTGCTAAGGTAGTCGAGGCTGTAAGACTCGCCGCTATCCGTCAGAAGGGCAATAATCACCTGAAGGCAGAAATGGTACCGGAACTCATTGATGACGAAACTCCTCAGCAGCTTCTCGTCAGTGCATTCCGCAAATTCAGTAAGTAAGGAGGAGAAAAATCAATGCATAGAATAGGCGTATTTGTATGCCACTGCGGTACTAACATTGCTGCTACTGTTGATGTTAAGGCAGTTGCGGAAGCTATGAAGCAGGAACCAAGTGTAGTTTTCTCCGTTGATTATCAGTATATGTGCTCTGAAGGCGGTCAGACCCTTATTCAGGACACTATCAAGGAGCATAAGCTCACAGGCGTTGTTGTATGTTCATGCTCACCTCGTATGCATGAAGCAACATTCCGTAAGGCTGCCGCAAAGGCAGGCATCAACCCTTATATGGTTGAGATCGCAAACATCCGTGAGCAGTGCTCATGGATCCACAAGGACATTATGAGCGCAACCGACAAGGCTATTATCCTTGCTCGTACTGCTATTGCTAAGGTTCAGCTCAATGCCCCCCTCACAGCAGGCGAAAGCCCTGTTACAAAGCGTGCTCTCGTTATCGGCGGCGGTATTGCCGGAATGCAGACTGCTCTTGATATTGCAGAGGCAGGCTTTGAGGTTGATATCGTTGAAAAGCAGCCTACTATCGGCGGAAAGATGACTCAGATCGACAAGACATTCCCTACTCTCGACTGCGCATCCTGTATTCTTACACCTAAGATGGTTGACTGCTCTCAGAATGAAAAGATCCACATCTACGCATACAGCGAGGTTGTTGAGGTCAACGGCTTTGTGGGCAATTTCACTGCCAAGATCAAGAAAAAAGCTCGTTATGTTGACACCACAAAGTGCACAGGCTGCGGCATATGCACAGAAAAGTGTCCTCAGAAGAAGGTCCCCAACGAATTCAACCTTGGTCTTAACAACAGACGTGCTATCTACATTCCTTTTGCTCAGGCAGTTCCTAAGGTTGCAACCATCGACGCTGACTACTGCACAATGCTGAAAACCGGCAAGTGCGGCGTATGCTCCAAGGTCTGCACAGCAGGCGCCATTGATTACAAGCAGCAGGATGAGATAATCGAGGAAAGATACGGCGCTATCGTTGCTGCAACAGGCTATAATCCTATCAAGATCGACAAGTATGACGAGTTTGCTTATTCTCAGAGCAAGGACGTTGTTACTTCCCTTGAGCTTGAAAGACTTATGAATGCTGCGGGTCCTTCCAACGGTACTCTTATCAGGCCCTCCTATCTGGACAAGCAGGATGACCACAGAGCCCATCCTAAGACTATTGTTTTCGTTCAGTGCGTTGGTTCACGTTCCTGCGATGACTGCGGAAAGTCTTACTGCTCCAAGATATGCTGTATGTATACCGCTAAGCACGCAATGCTTATAAGAGAAAAATATCCCGATACCGATGTTTATGTATTCTATATAGATGTCCGTACTCCCGGTAAGCTTTTTGATGAATTCTATCGCAGAGCTGTTGAACAGTACGGCGTTCATTACATAAAGGGTATGGTAGGAAAGGTTTCTCCCCGTCCCGACGGAAATCTTGATGTTCAGGCTTCCGACCTTATTTCCAACGAACAGCTCCATATCAATGCTGACCTCGTTGTTCTTGCAACTGCTATTGAACCCGATCAGACTGCTCGTTCTGTAGCTACAATGCTCAGAGCAAGTATGGACACAAACGACTTCTTCACCGAGGCTCATGCAAAGCTTCGTCCCGTTGAATCCCCTACTGCAGGTGTATTCCTCTCAGGCGTATGCCAGGGTCCTAAGGATATCCCAGAAACAGTTTCTCAGGCAAGTGCTGCTGCCGCTAAGGTTATCGGACTTCTTGCCAAGGATAAGCTTACAGGTAACCCCTGCGTTGCTCATTCCGATGAACTCATGTGCAACGGCTGCTCTGCGTGCGAAAAGGTTTGTCCTTATGGTGCGATCACTTATTCCGATAAGGAATTCAGACAGCCTGACAGAACTGTTGCAATCCGCCGTGTAGCTGCTGTAAACGAGGCTGTTTGCCAGGGCTGCGGTGCTTGTACGGTTGCTTGTCCTTCCGGTGCTATGGACCTCAAGGGCTTCTCCAATAAACAGATTATGGCGGAGGTAGATGCAATATGCAAGTAAACGAAACTAAAGAATTCAGACCTAAAATAGTTGCATTCTGCTGCAACTGGTGCTCATATGCAGGTGCTGACCTTGCAGGTACAAACAGACTCAACTACCCTGCCGATGTCAAGATCATTCGTGTTCCCTGCTCCTGCCGTGTAAACCCCATGTTTATCCTCCGTGCTTTTCAGAGAGGCGCAGACGGCGTTATCATGTGCGGATGCCATCCCGGCGACTGCCATTACACATCGGGCAACTATTTTGCAAGAAGACGTATGACTCTCCTCTTTTCCATGCTCGACTTTATGGGTATTGAAAGAGAGAGGACCCGTGTTGAATGGGTTTCTGCTGCCGAAGGTGCAAAGTTTGCGGCAACAATGAACGAATTCGTTGAAACAGTAACGAAGCTCGGAGAAAACAAGAGATTGGAGGATTTGAGATGCAAGAAGCAGTGATCAAGCGTGCCAAGGAACTTCTTGCCGACGGAAGCGTTAACCGTGTTGTCGGCTGGAAGGCTGGCGAATTTGCTTACGATACAACTCCTGCCGTTTTTACATCGGCTGAGGAGCTTGACGCAGGCTTCATTTATAATGATTTCTGCGCCCCCAACCTTTCAAAATATATCATCAAAGAATCCCGCAAGGAAGGAAAGCTCCTTGTATTTCTGAAGCCCTGCGATACATACAGCTTCAATCAGCTTGTCAAGGAACACAGAATTATCCGTGAGAATGTTTATATCATTGCTGTTCCCTGCACAGGCAAGGTAGATGTTGATACTGTCAAGTCCAAGGGGATAAAGGGTATCACCGGAATGACCTCCGACGGAGAAAACGTTACTATCACTACACTTTACGGCGAAAAGACCATGCCCAAGTCCGAAACTCTCGGCGATAAGTGCAGGACCTGCAAGAGCAAGAAGCACGTTATCTTTGATGAGATCATCGGTGATGACGGCGAGGTCAATACCGACGGCGCACGCTTTGAGCTTGTTGAAAAGCTTGAAATGATGACTCCCGATGAGCGTTACGATTTCTGGAGAAATGAGCTTTCAAAGTGCATACGCTGCAATGCCTGCAGAAATGTATGCCCAGCTTGTACCTGTGAGAGCTGCGTATTCGATAACCCCAATTCAGGTATCCAGCAGAGAGCTGCTACAGATTCCTTTGAAGAGAATATGTTCCATCTGATTCGCTCCTTCCACGTTGCAGGCAGATGCACAGACTGCGGCGAGTGTACAAGAGTTTGTCCTCAGAACATTCCCCTTCACCTTATCAACCGCAAGTATATTAAGGATATCAATGAATTCTACGGCGATTATCAGGCCGGTTCAGATCTTGAAACACGAGCTCCTCTCAATGATTATACATTTGATGACTGCGAGCCGAGTATCGTTTATAAAAGAGGAGGTAATGAATAATGTTCAGACTTCCTGCCGATAAATTAAACGAATTTTTTGCAGCTATTGCATCTGCTCAGTCCCTCTACATTCCTGTAGACGGCGATGACGGAAGAGCAAGCTACAAGAAGTGGACTGAGGGCACTGCTCTGAGCAAAGCTCTCAACACAGTAAGAAGTGCAAAGGATTTCTTCTTCCCCCAGACAACCGACATCTGCGACTTTAACATGAACGGCAAGAATATCGAGATCATTGATAACAGAACCGAAAGCGAGGATTTTGTTATATTCGGTGTCCGTGCTTGTGACGCAAGAAGCTTTACTATCCTTGACAAGGTTTTCCTTGCCGAGCCTATTGATACCTATTATGCAACACGCCGTGAACACGGAACGGTTATTACTATGGCTTGCACAGAGCCTGAGGAAAACTGCTTCTGCGGAGTTTTCGGTATTGATGCTGCAGCTCCCGAGGGCGATGCTGCCTGCTGGATGACAGAGGATTCTCTTTACATCAAGGCTAACACCGAAAAGGGCGAAAAGTTTATCGAATCAATAAAGTCTATGCTTGAAGAATGCGACAGCTCAGCTGTTGATGCTCAGAAGGCTAAGACTAAGGAGATACTTGAAAAGCTTCCTTTTGCTAATGTCAGCACCGATTATTTCAGGAAGAATACTCTTCTGGACATTTTCGGCTCAGAGCATTGGAAGAAGCTCTCCGAATCCTGCCTTGGCTGCGGAACCTGCACATTCGTCTGCCCTACCTGCCAGTGCTATGATATCAAGGACTATGATACAGGGCACGGCATCAAGCGCTATCGTACATGGGATAGCTGTATGTACTCCGATTTCACCAGAATGGCTCACGGTAATTCCCGTAACTCTCAGGTGGAACGCTTCAGACAGAGATTTATGCACAAGCTCGTATATTTCCCCGATAACAATAATGGTGAATTCGGCTGCGTAGGCTGCGGACGCTGCTTGTCCAGATGTCCTATCTCCATGAACATCATCAAGGTTATCAAGACTTTCGGAGAGGAGTAATAATGATGCTGAACGAAACTTTAATCCCAAAGATCGGCGTTGTTACTGACATTCGTCAGGATACTCCCGATGTAAAAACTTTCCGTGTTGTAGGCACAGACGGAAATAAGCTCTTTGAGCATATACCCGGTCAGTGTGCAATGCTTTCCGTTCCCGGTGTAGGCGAAGGTATGTTTTCTATCACTTCCTCCCCGACAAACCGTGAATATATGGAGTTTTCCATAAAGAAATGCGGCTGCCTTACCACATGGCTCCACATGATGGACGTTGGTCAGCAGATCACTGTAAGAGGCCCATACGGCAACGGTTTCCCTGTTGAATCCACCTTCAAGGGCAAGGATCTCCTGTTTGTTGCAGGCGGTATCGGTCTTGCTCCTCTGCGTTCCGTTATCAACTATGTACGAGATAACCGTGCTAATTACGGAAAGGTACAGATAGTTTACGGTTCCCGTTCCATGGACGACCTTGTTGATTACAAGGAGATAATCGACGAATGGATGAAGGACGACGGCATCGAGGTAAATCTTACCATCGACCGTGAGCAGGAAGGTTGGGACGGTCATGTGGGATTTGTTCCTAACTATGTTAAGGAGCTTAATCCCGACCTCAGCAAAACTGTTGTAATGTGCGGACCTCCGATCATGATCAAATTCACACTTGCAGGACTTAAAGAACTCGGTTTCAATGAAACTCAGGTATTTACCACAATGGAGCTTCGTATGAAGTGCGCTGTGGGTAAGTGCGGCAGATGTAATATCGGTAATAAGTATGTCTGCAAGGACGGCCCTGTATTCAGATTTGATCAGCTCGATGAGCTGCCTAACGAATATTGATTAAGGAGTGAAGTTCAAGATGGAAAATATGGTAAATATCTATCTGTTCGGCAAGCAGTATTCCGTACCTGCAAGCCTTACAATTATGAAAGCTATGGAATATGCAGGCTATCAGCTTGTAAGAGGCTGCGGCTGCCGAAATGGTTTCTGCGGTGCCTGCGCTACAATTTACAGGATCAAGGGCGAGCAGGAGCTTAAGACCTGCCTCGCTTGCCAGACTCAGGTTCAGGACAATATGTATATCGCAACTCTGCCCTTCTTCCCTCTTATCAAGCAGATCTACGATATCAACAACATTCCCACAACTCAGGCTGTTATGATGCAGCTTTATCCTGAGATCTATGCCTGCGTTGGATGCAATGCCTGCACAAAGGCTTGTACTCAGAAGCTCAATGTTATGCAGTACATTGCTTACGCTCAGAGAGGCGAATTCGAAAAGTGCGCAGAAGAATCCTTTGACTGCGTAATGTGCGGTGTTTGCTCCTCCAGATGTCCTGCAGGTATCTCCCATCCTCAGGTAGGTATGCTTGCAAGAAGAATCAACGGAAAGTATCTCCAGCCTAAGACTCAGCACCTTGAAGACAGAGTTAAGGAGATTAACAACGGTGATTTCAAGGCATTCCTCGACGAGCTTATGGCAATGTCCGATGAGCAGATGCAGGAAAAGTATAATAACAGAGACATTGAGAAGTAAGGGAGGGCAAATACAATGTACACTAACGAAGAAATGCTTGCTTCGATCAAGAAGGTCGAAGCTAACAGAGCTGCAAATGCAGCATTAGAGCCCGAAAGAATGACTGCTGAGCAGAAGGACGAGGTTTTAAAGACCTATCACCCCGACTACATAGAATCCGAGTTTGAAGAACTTAAGATCGGTCCCAACAAGGGCGAAAAGGTTCCTCATCAGCTGGCTGATCTCCTTCAGGCTAACAGCCGCATCGATCCTTCCAAGATCGACCTTGATAATCCCAAGTATGATGTTGACGTTCTCATAATCGGCGGCGGCGGAGCAGGCTCTTCCGCAGCTATTGAGGCTCACAACGGCGGCGCTAACGTAATGATCGTTACTAAGCTCCGTATCGGCGACGCTAACACAATGATGGCTGAGGGCGGTATCCAGGCTGCTGATAAGCCCAACGACTCCCCTGCTATCCACTATGTTGATGTTTACGGCGGCGGTCACTTCAAGGGCAAGCATGAGCTTGTTGCAAAGCTTGTTAATGATGCTCCCGACTGCATTAAGTGGCTCAACGAGCTTGGCGTTGAATTCGATAAGGAACCCGACGGCACAATGGTTACTACCCACGGCGGCGGAACCTCCAGAAAGAGAATGCACGCTTGTAAGGACTATTCCGGCGCTGAGATCATGAAGACTCTCCGTGATGAGGTTCTCAACCGTCAGATCCCCGTTGTTGATTTTACTGCAGCAGTTGAGCTCATCCTTGATGACCAGGGCAAGGCAGCAGGTGCTGTTCTTATGAACATGGAAACCAAGGAGATAATGGTTGCTAAGGCTAAGACTGTTATCATTGCAACAGGCGGTGCAGGACGTCTTCACTATCAGGGCTTCCCTACCTCCAACCACTACGGCGCTACAGCCGATGGTCTTGTTCTTGCATACCGTGCAGGCGCTAAGCTCCTTTATGCAGATTCTCTCCAGTATCACCCCACAGGTGCTGCATTCCCCGAGCAGATCTTCGGTGCACTCGTTACAGAGAAGGTTCGTTCTCTTGGTGCAAAGCTTGTTAATGTTGACGGCGAAGTATTCATGCATCCCCTTGAAACTCGTGATATCTGCGCTTCCTCTATTATCAGAGAGTGCAAGGCTCGCGGCAAGGGCATCAGCACAGGCGACGGTGAAGGCATCTGGCTTGATACTCCTATGATCGAGCTTAAGAATGGCGAGGGTACTATCGAAAAGAGAATCCCAGCAATGCTCAGAATGTTTATGGAATACGGCATTGATATCCGTAAGGAGCCTATCCTTATTTATCCTACTCTCCACTATCAGAACGGCGGTATTGATATCTCCGTTGACGGTATGAGCGGAATTGAAAATCTCTATGTTGCAGGTGAGGCTGTTGGCGGTATCCACGGCAGAAACAGACTCATGGGCAACTCTCTCCTCGATGTTATCGTATTCGGCAGAAATGCAGGAAGAAGTGTTGCTGCAAAGTATAAGGACGTTACAGTCGGCAAGCTTACACTTGACCATGTTAACAAGTTCGCTGAGGAGCAGAAGGCAGCAGGTATCGTTACAGATATCGTATCTCCTAAGCTTCTCCCCGATTACGCAAGAAAGGCTAATTGACAAACCGTAAAAATAGTGTTAAGATTTTAGCTTTTGCTTGTATTTTCCTGATTATTTTAGTATAATGATAATCGCAAGCGCAAACCCCTGTTATTATAACAGGGGTTTGTGATGCGTTATGTAAAAGTCCGTCCGATTAAAATACGAAAAATATCGTATTATAATCGGACTGACTTAAACAATACTTTTGTAAGTTACGAAAGTCAGCGTGTCGCTGAAGCCAATTCGTTGTGTAAATAGCAAGGATTTTCATGCTTTTCGGCTTGGTAACCTTTGTATTTAAGCCATTTTTCAAAGAATAAATATTTGTTCTTAACTTAAAGTGGTCTATTTAAGCAGACTGACTTTTGTAAATAAAAAAAGTAGGGTAACTTTTAAGATCATGGGAGGATAAAAAATGAACTTATTTGGCGGAGTAATATCTATTACAGGTATTACATTTCTGATGTTCACAGTCTTTCTTGTTGCAGGACTTGGATATCTTTTGGGAAGAGTAACTGTTAAGGGTGTTTCCCTGGGAACTGCAGGCGTATTTATTATAGCACTCCTCGTTGGTGCCATTGTTTTTGCGGCTGACGGAAGCAATCTCATTACCTCAAAATTCGGCACCGATATCTCACTTAACAAAAACTACTTTAAGATCATTGAAAATCTCGGACTGATAATGTTTGTAACCTCGGTTGGTTTCATTGCAGGTCCTAATTTCTTTTCAAATCTGAAGAAAAACTTCAAATCCTACGCAATGCTTTCACTGATAATTATTATCCTTGGCGGTGTTACAACAGTATTCTGCATCAAGGTACTTGGCTGCGGAACATCAATGGCTGTAGGTCTCCTTTCCGGTGCTCTCACTTCAACTCCTGCATTCTCTGCAGCAAAGGATACTCTCAGCTCGGTTTATGCTGCAAATACCGATATCATCACTCAGTATGCTTCAAGCACAGGCTTAGCAGCAGAGGATATTTCCAAGGCATCAATCTCTGCATTTGAAGATATCGTAACTGTTGGACACGGCATTGCTTACCTCTTCGGAGTTGTTGGAGTTGTTCTCTTTGTTCAGATCATTCCTAAGCTTTTAAAGGCAAATCTTGACGAAGAACGTGAAAAGATCGCTTCTGTTGACACAGGTGATAAGAAGGGCGAAGGCAAAAAGCTCTTTGATATCGACAATTTCGGTCTTGCAGCATTTGCGATCGCTGTTGTTATCGGAATGTTTGTGGGCGGAATAAAGATTCCCATGGGTTCTTCAACCTTCTCGCTGGGAACAACAGGCGGATGCCTCCTTGCTTCTCTTGTTGTTGCTCACTTCGGACACTTCGGTGCTCTTAATATGAAGCCTGAAAAGCGTATGCTTGAGATCTTCCGTGAATTTGGTCTTATGGCATTTCTTATCGGTGCAGGTATTCCCGGCGGAGCAAGCTTTGTTAAGTACTTCCAGCCTGCATACTTCCTCTATGGAGCACTTATGACACTTGTTCCTATGATCGTAGGCTTTATTATTGCAAAGTTTGTTATCAAGCTCCCTCTCTTCAACAACCTTGGAGGAATTACAGGCGGTATGACTTCTACACCTGCTCTGGGAACTCTTATCAACGTTGCTAAGACAGACGATGTTGCTTCTGCTTATGCAGCTGCATATCCTATCGCACTCATTGCAGTTGTGCTTATATCACAGTTCATCATCGTGTTCATTCCCGACAGCCTTGATGTAATTGCCACTGCACTTCAATCACTTGGTATGTAATTAAAATGTTCCGCTCAATGTAAATTATACAAGTTT
>CAMAIG010000014.1 GCA_945835085.1 uncultured Ruminococcus sp.
CCCAGATATCTGTCACCGCCAGAGCCTATATTTTTAATGGTATAATCGTATTTTTTCTTTTCCGAGTTTCGGCACACGCCGAAATCAAAATCCGTTGTTCCGCCGCCGAAATCGAATATGCCGTAATGGAAGGAGCTGCCTGTTTCGGGAAATGCCTTATACATATCCAGGGCACAGACCGCATATGCGGCAGGCTCGCTTACAGTTCCGTCCACACGGAAATCCTCCATAAGCTCATCATCTGCCAGCACCTCGGGAGGCAGGGACTTCATCAGTCCGTTTCGGAAGCTTTCGGTTATCCTATCTCTCACGGCTTTTTCAAAGGTAACGGGGAAGGAGAGATAATAGTCAAGGTAAATGCCGTTTCGCATATTGTTGATATACAGCCCCACATAATAGGCATAAAGCTCTATGGGGTCAAATTCTGCCTGCTCGCCGCTCATATATGGGGGAAGAAGAAATTCCTCTCCGCTGCGGTCGCATATTCTGAGGGGGATATTCCCCTCCCCTGCCCAGTGCTTTATATCACAGAAAAATGCATAATAGTCACGGCTGGCGCTGAGCTTCATATCCGAATATGCGGTATGGGACACGGGAAGCTCCTCCCACAGGGTTTCGGGACGTCCGGGCTTTGCACGATATTTTTTCAGAAATTCCCTTACGTTTACAAACTCCATTACGGTGGGGTTTTCATAATGCTCACGGGTGCAGGCTTCGGAAATTCTTCCCGTGCCTATTGCCATGGGGAGGGTATGCTCGGATGACTTCTGGAACACCACTACGGTGCTTTTTGTGCCGAAATCTATTGCGATGACTCCGTCACGCCTTACGTCCCTTACGGGGTTTCTTGCAATGAGCGGCTCGGAGGTTTCTATTACACAGGGGGAATAGCCCTCGTCCCAAAGCTCCCAATGACCTCGGTTAGGGTCGGAAAGCAGCTTTTCGTCATAGGGGTCGATATCCGCTCTCACCTTTTCACAGTTAAGGAGCTTTTCGGTGATGATATGCATGAACTCCTCGTCTGCCTTTATGTGTGAAACGGAAAGAAGATTTTCCATGGAAAAGTCCATGCCGTTTATGCTGCCCGAGAATTTTCCTGCGGATATATCCTCGGTGAGCTTGTCGGTATCTATTATAATATGTCCATCTTCGGAAATATTTACATAGCCACGCTCCGATCTTCTCAGTGCGATAAGGTCCGAAAAGCCTGCTGCGTCTTCGGGGGAAAGGGCTGCGGGCACAAGACCGTTATCGAGAAATGCAAGTATTATTTCCTCGCCCTTTAAGGGAAGCCCGTTCTTTCGGGTAAGCCGCACCGAGGGTATGCAGGCTGCGTCGTGATGGTCTGCTGTGTTGAAGGGATATACCTCTGTGGTCCTCGGGTCATAGGCTGCGGCTCCTTTGCCGTCACGGCAGGCAAGAAGGCATTTTTCATATTTCGGAAGCTTATAGACTTCGGATATCCTCAGCTCCATAAGGGACATGAGATCTCCCTCATATCCGTCGAATGCACGGTTGAAACGGTTTTCCGCAAAGGGGAAGAACACATTCTGCCTTGATGGCTCAAAGGTATCGAGATTGGGGAATATCCCGCTTACAAGGGTATTGAACCAGACATCTCTGCCGGAAAATTTTATCCATGTGCAGTGAAGAAGCTCTGCTGTTTTGCTGAGAAGCCCGTCGAAAAGGCTCACCCGTTCCTTTACGGAGCCGGGGATCCGACTCAGCACTGCATCGGTTATAAACGCCTGTTCGGCGGGTATAAGATTGATTTTTTTCGTGTCCATCCCTATGACCATCTTTCTTTTATATCCTGACTATTGCCTTGCGAACTACCTTTGAATTTGCGGCGGCTATGCAGCCCTGCATGAGAACACGGCTTATCTTTCCGCTTTTTGCTTTGCCTGTATTGTGACAGTATTCCTCGCTGTATTCGTCACCCTCCTTTATATCCGTAAGGACATAGACGGGAGCGGTGAAGGTGGAATTATAGCAGGAAAGCAGATATACATACAGCTCATCGAGAATGGCTATATCGGGTAAATTTTTTTCATAGTCCTCGATTATGAGCCGCTCGGTGAAATCTCTCAGACTGCGGAGATTTTCTGTCTGCACTCCGCAGAAAAAAAGCCCTGTAAGGGTATTGTTTTTGAAAAATCCCTCGGCTGTTTTTGCTGCCATCGGGGACAGCTTCCCGAATTTTTTATACAGCGATATCTGTGACCCGTATGAGGAAACATATTCGTTCAGCTCCTCACGGCAGGCTGCCAGACGGGCTGAAAGATTTACATTCTCTCCTGCAAGACGGCTGTTTTCCAGCTCAAGCAGGGCTATTTTCCTTGAAAGCTCCGCATTTTCATTGGTAAGGGCGGAAATATCGTCCTTGGGGAAAAGGACTGTCTGTCCTTCAAGGTCAAGCTCTGAGGAGGCTGCGGAAATTTTTTCCATCAGCTCCGCTTTTATTCCCGGGTCGGAAAGGGCTTTCATGAAAAGCTCGTACATTTTCTGTGAAGTCATTTTTTTCTCCTTGAGGATCATCTGAACCTGTTCTGTTCTCTGTCGTATTTAAAGCCCGCTTTTTCCAGGGGTTCCGTTATCTCCGCCTGTGATACGTCCATATCCTCGCAGAGGGCTTCAAGGGACGGGTAGAGGTCACGGAGCTTTGTATTTATAACGCTCATGAGCATTATGGGATCCTTTGGAAGCATAGTATCATTTCCTTTCGGTATCATTCTGTTATTTCGGCTGCTTTCTCCTTAGGCATATACCAATATGAATGAAATCCGCTCAGGTATGTAAGGGCACCCTTTGGCATCTGTTTGGCTGCGTTTATTACATTATAATAATCGCCGACGCCCATTCCCAAGGACAATGCTCCCATCGTTCCCGCCCATGTAAGCTGGGGGAATATCATGAAAAGTATGTAGGGGATAAGCCCGAATACTATATTCGGAAAAAGTGACATGATGATAAATCTTGCTTTTGTCATATCCGAGGTGCCGACAACGAAAAGCATTCCCTGCTCCAGATTGGTATATACATAGCTTTCTCCGGGAAGCCAGACCGCATGAAGAAATTCATGGGGAACAAGGCACAAAAACGATGCTGCCATTCCAAAGAAAAAGCTGTTTCCTATCAGGGACTCTGCCGACTCAACTCTGAGAAACAGCGAACCTAACAGCAGCAGGATCATCACTCCTGCAGCGATATTTGCTATAACTGCAAAGCTTTTCATATTTTCGGCTTCCTTGAAGGGGACATATCCCTCGGGGTGCTCCCTTTTGGGGAGGCTTTCCTCGTTTCCGTCAAATTTTCCTGCCCAGTGTATCATAGTTTAGGTTCTCCTTTTTTCTGTGATTTAATAAGAAGTGCTACAGTTTCGACATGTCCCGCTCCCGGGAAAAGATCCGCTGCCCTTACCTTTCTTAGTCTATATCCCCTGTCAGCAAGATAACGGCAATCTCTGGCGGCAGTGGCAGGATTGCATGACACCATCACCACTCTGTCCGGGGACATTTTTACGATAGAATCAAGGGTAAGCTCGTCACAGCCCTTTCTGGGAGGGTCGGTGATGATAACCTGGGGAGAACGCCCGCTTTCTGCAAATATTTTTGCAGCTTTTCCCGCATCAGCACAGATAAAATCCGCATTGGCAATGCCGTTTGCCGCTGCATTTGCCTTTGCATTCTCAACAGCCTCGGGGATTATCTCCGCACCTGTGATATGCTTTGCCCTTGACGCAAGGGAAAGACCGATAGTTCCCGCTCCGCAGTAAAGGTCAAGCACGTCCTCATTCCCCGTAAGCTCTGCAAATGCCCCTGCTTCGGCGTATAATCTCTCAGCCTGTGGCGTATTTACCTGGTAGAAGGAAAGGGGTGATATGGATATCCTGTTTTTGCACATGATATCCGTAATGGAGTCATTTCCCCCAAGGGTCACGCATTTTTTCCCTGTGATAACGTTTGTCCGGTCGGGATTAATATTAAGTATAAACGACTTTATATCGGGGAATTTTTTCATAAGGCTGTCTGCAAGAGGTGCAAATGCCTTTTTGTCGGCTCTTGTGCAGACAAGACAAACCATTATCTCGCCGCTGTGATATCCCCTTCTGAGATAAATATGCCTAAGCAGTCCCTTTCCCGTTTCCTCATTGTAGGGCGGGATATGGTTTTCGTTTGCAAAGGCAAGTATCTCGGCATTTATATTCGAAAAGATCTTCGGCTGGAGCAGGCAGTCCTCACAGGGAATGACCCTGTGGCTGCGCTGTGCATAAAATCCGCATATCACTCTGCCGTTCTTATCCTCCGAAACGGGATACTGAGCTTTGTTGCGGTAGCGGTCGGTGATATCGCTTCCTAAGATGGGGAGAAATTCAAACTCCTCCTCGCTGAATTTCCCAAGCCTTATAAATGCGTTTTTTACCGTGTTTTCCTTTATCCTAATCTCCGCAGCATAGGAAATATGCCTGAAAACACAGCCGCCGCAGGTTTTCTTTACCTCGCACCCCCTGTCGGCTCTGTCTGCCGAGGGGCGTATCATCTCATCAATAATGCCGAATGCATAGCTGCTAAGCACCTTGACGATGCGGCAATTTATTATATCCCCCACGGCGGCAGAGGGCACGAAGACAGCCATGCCGCTTTCATCGTCATGGCCCACTCCGCTGCCTTCGGCGGTAATATCCGTTATTTCAAGTGTTATGATATCATTCTTTTTTATGGCAAACGACCTCGCTTTTCAAAACCCGATCATCAGAGCTTTTCGCCGCACTTTGAGCAGAAAACATTATCGGCGCTGTTCTTTGCACCGCAGAAGCTGCAAACTTTCGGCTTCCCCGAGGCTTCCTCGGCATATTCAAGCTCTGCTTCAAGCATTTTTATCTCCTTGATAAGGTTTTTCATGTTGCCTGTTTCATCGCTGTCGTTCTTGTGCATATTGTAGCACAGCTTGCCGAGATCGTAATATTTCTCCCTAAGCTTAACTCTCAGCTGAGCCTTTTCCACATAAGCCTTTGACATATTTACAGCGGAATTTGCCTTTTCCGATATCCTGTCAAATACTTCCTTGGAATCGCTGATGAAATTATCAATGCTGTACTTCATAATGATGACCTTACCTTTCTTGGATTATTGAGCGATCAATGTGATCTGTGTAAAAATTCTTCCACTTCTTTTTTGTACGCCGTCATTTTTTCATAGCGGGATATGTATTCGTATGGGTATTTGTAATTGAAATGCCTTGTTATCTTTCCCGTTGCAGGGTCTATGAGCTTTGTGGAGCCGGAAGCTCCGCAGGCAAGGATATTCTGGGCTTCCTCCATTATGCAGATGTTGTATATCCCCTCTGTGCCCTTCTTTGCATATCCCACATTTTCAAGATTTCCAACCGTGTTTTTCTGGCGGTAAAGGTAATAGGGTGAATAGCCGTGGTCTGTTAGGGTATCAAAGGCGAAATTCACCATTCGGGATATCTCCCCGTCGCCGTGATAATTCTCTCTGAAGCTTTCCGCCGAGCTAAATAGTGCAGCCGACCGCTTAACGGTAAGGGTATGCACGGTTATGTTTTCGGGGGAAAGCTCAGTGAGCCTGTTTATCGTGTCGGCAAAGCCCTCGTAACTGTCGGTTGGCAGACCTGCTATGGTGTCCATGTTTATGTTGTCAAATCCGAGCCTTCTTGCAAGCTTAAAGCATTCCTCCGCCTGTGCGGCTGTATGCTTTCTGCCGATGGCGGCAAGTACGCTGTCCTGCATGGTCTGGGGATTTATGGATATCCTTGTGGCACCGTTGTCTTTTATGGCAATAAGCTTATCTTCCGTTATAGTATCGGCACGCCCCGCTTCTACAGTATATTCACGAATTTTTGAAATGTCAATGCTTTTTTCGATGGTTTTCATTATTTTTTCAAGCTGAGCTGCCGAAAGTGAGGTGGGAGTGCCGCCGCCGATATAAACGGTATCGCAGAAATAGTCTGTACCATTCGTTATCCTGCCAAGCTCCTCTATCTCACGGCAGAGCATTTCAACATACTGAGGAACAAGCTCCTTTGCTCCTCTTGACTGTATTGAATGGGAAACAAAGGAACAATAGGAACAGCGTGTGGGGCAGAAGGGTATTGCCACATAAAGTGAATAGCTTTCGGGCGAAAGAGCGTCAAGCACAGGCTTCTGAGTGACCGCTGTGAGATAGGAAAGATCGGACTTTCTTCGGGATATATAGTATTTTTCGTTAAGAGCCTTGTAAACGCCGTCAGCGTCACAGCCCGACCTTATCAGAGCATTCACCTTTTTGACGGGGCGTATCCCCGTAAGGCAGCCCCACTCGGGAGTGACCCCCGTTATATGGGAAAGGACACTGAACAGCATACGGCAGAGAGCTATCTCCCTTTCGCTTTCCTCGGGGAGAGGAAGGGTGCTTTCACCGTTTTTCCCGCCGATATCCCCATAAACATACAGCCTGTCCCCCACGGAAATGATAACGCAGTCCCTTCTGTTTTCGGGCAGCGGCTCATCAAACCTAAACTCAAAGCCCTCCAGGGGACAGAACAGCTTCATTACCGCTTCTATCTCGTATTTATAGGTGTTGTTCTCAAAATATACAGTCATAATTTTCTCACTTTATAAGTCTTATCATAAATGGGACTTTATTTCAAGGAGCCATTGAGGCGGTGTGCTGCAGGTTATGGAAAGCTCTCCCGAGCGGTACTCGCCCACTTCATTAAATCCGTTTTCATTATCATAAAAGCGGACCTCATTACAGTAGGGAAGCACAGCCATAAGGTCATTAAGGCGCTTTTTATACCTTCGCCTTACGTCCTCCTCGGGAATGCTGTGTCCTCCCTTTCTTACACGGTTTTCTATCCTTGAAATGCTTTCCTCCGCACTGCTTACCGCTACATAATAGAGCCTTATATAATAATTCTTTTCCTTAGCATCAATAATAGTTTTCAGTGTCTTTTTGCCCGATAACGTGGTTTCCTGAGTAAAATCCACGCCTTTTTCAAGGCAGCCGTCCGAAAGAGCATCGGCATTTTCACAATTCTCACAGTCAATTATGATACCCATATCATTTCGCAGAGCCTTTAAAACGCCTGTCAGACTGCTCTTTCCGACACCGTTAACTCCGCCTATTATGGTATATATCTTCATGGGTCATCATTTCCTCCCGTGAGAAAAATCATTTTCTGTGTGAATATGCATATCTCATATAAGGGTTGCTTTTTCTCTCGGCAGACATGGAGGAGCCTTCTCCGTGACCCGGGAAAAGCTTATAATCGGTTTTTTCGTCAAATTCATAAAGCATTGCAAGGGTATCGGTCATGATATCCTCGTTGCCGTCGGGCATATCCGTTCTTCCCATGCCGCCTTTGAAAAGGGTGTCGCCGCAGAACATATTCTCCCCGATGATATAGCAGACAGAGCCGCTTGTGTGACCGGGAGTGTGAAGCACCTCAAAATCAAGCTCGTCCTGAGTGATGATATCTCCGTCCTCGACAGTCTTTGCGTTTTCGACCCTGGGAATTGGCGGCAGAGAGAAATAATCCGTGAGATTTGTCCTGGCGTTTCCAAGCTTTTCAAGGTCTGCGGAATGAATGTAAACCTCCGCTCCCGTTTCATGTGCAAGCCTTGCGGCGGAAGCTATATGGTCACAGTGACCGTGGGTAAGGAGAATTTTTTTAAGGTGTATGCCCTTTTCCCTGAGCTGTGCGGAAATATATCCGCTGTCCGAGGGAGCGTCAATAAGCACTCCGTTCATATTTTCGGCAGTGATGATATAGCTGTTTACTCCGAAATCGCTCAGAGGTTCAAGCTCCAGAATATTCATATTTTTCCACCCTTTACTTGATTATTCTCTCGGCACTTATAACATCGGGTATCTTCTTTAGCTTGCCGAGGAGCAGGTTAAGCTGAGCTACTCCTGCGATATTGCAGGTCATGATAAGGTTTGCATTGCCGTTTTTGAGCATTCTCGATGTTATCTCCGATACGGGGATACGCATCTCGGCAGTCACCGCCGTAACATTTGCAATGAGGGAGATGCTGTCATAGGAAACCACATCAATAGTCGCCTTGAATATGGGATTTTCACTGCTGCCCGCATTTTCAGCCCATGTTACCTGTACCCAGCGGTCAGGCTCGTTTTCCATAGATTCAAGATATCTGGGACAGTCGGTGCGGTGAACGGAAACGCCGTGACCCTTTGTGATAAATCCGATGATATCCTCTCCGGGAAGAGGATTGCAGCATTTCGACAGCTTAACATCAATATTGCTCTGACCGCCCACAATAATACCCGTGCTGCTCTTTCTGGGAACAAAGGGAACAGGCTTCGGCGGCTCTGCTGCATACTGCTTAACATAGCTGTCCTTCAGGCGCTGGAGTATTCTTGAAAGAATGATACCGCCGTAGCCGATAGCTGCATAGAAATCGTCGATGTTCTGACAGTTGTGGCGTTTGAGGTCATCGGCAAGGAATTTCGGCAGATCCTCCTCGGGGATATTGATGCCGTTTCGCTTGAACTCATGCTCCAGGTCGCTCTTTCCCTTTGCGATGTTCTCCTCACGGCGTTCCTTCTTGAACCATGAGCGTATCTTTGACTTTGCCTCGTTTGTTTTGCAGATATCGAGCCATGCACGGTTGGGTCCGTGGTCGGGGGACTGCGATGTGAGTATCTCAACTATCTCTCCCGTCTGGAGCTGATAATCAAGGCTCACAAGCTTGCCGTCCACCTTTGCACCCTTCATGCGGTTTCCCACCTGGGTGTGTATAGCATATGCAAAGTCGATTATGGTCGCTCCTGCGGGAAGGGTGATAATATCTCCCTTGGGAGTGAATGCAAAAATATCCTCGGGGGCAAGGTCGCTCTTGATGGTGCGGACTATTTCCTCAACATCGTCGGTTTCCTGCTGGGCTTCGATTATCTGCCTTATCCATGCAAGGCGGCTTTCAAGCTTGTCCTTGCCCTTTATGCCCTCCTTGTATTTCCAGTGGGCAGCGATACCGTATTCGGCGGTATAGTTCATATCCACGGTCCTAATCTGGACCTCAAAGGGAATGCCCTCCCTGCCGATAACGGTGGTGTGTAGGGACTGATACATATTTGCCTTGGGCGTTGCGATATAGTCCTTAAATCTGTTTGGGATAGGCTTGAACATATCGTGTATTATTCCAAGAGCGTTATAGCACTCGTTTACAGTGCCCACGATTATTCTCACAGCGTAAATGTCATAGACCTCGTCAAGCCCCTTGCCCTTCATAAACGCCTTTCGGTAAATGCCGTAAACGGACTTTACACGTCCCGACATCTGAGGAACGTCCAGCTCCATCTCGGCAAAACGCTTTGCTATCTGGTCCTTTATGGAATTGATGAACGCCTGACGCTCGTCGCTGCGTATTTTCAGCATCTGCTCTATCTCCGCATATGCATAGGGGTCAAGATAACGGAATGCAAGGTCCTCGATCTCGTCCTTTATGGTGCGTATTCCAAGGCGGTGAGCGATAGGCGCATAGATGTTCATGGTTTCAAGAGCGGTATTTCTCTGCTTGTTTGCGGGTCGGAACTGGAGTGTACGCATATTGTGCAGACGGTCACAGAGCTTTATAATGATAACTCTTATATCCTGGGACATGGCAAGGAGAATTTTTCTCACATTCTCCGCCTGCTGCTCCTCCTTTGTGAAGAGAGGAATTTTACCCAGCTTTGTAACTCCGTCAACCAGCGTGGCAACGTCCTGACCGAAAAGCTTGTGTATGTCCTCAAGGGTGGTGTCCGTATCCTCAACAACATCATGGAGCAGTGCGGCACAGATGGTATCCGTATCCATGCCCAGCTCAAGAAGAATAAACGCTACCGCAACAGGGTGAGTGATATAGGGCTCCCCCGATGAACGGACCTGATTTGCATGAGCCTTTGCCGCATACTCATATGCGGAAATAATCTTGCTCAGGTCATACTGCTTTTCGTCATCGAGAATTTTCTGGATAAGCGAGTCCACAGTATATACGGTTTCGGATTTGTTAAGCATAAAAACATCCCCTTAGAAAGATCACTTGAATTATCAGACCAAAGCCCTCAGCCTTTTCATTGTAGCCGAAAGCTCCGTGTCTGCCTTGGGCGCTCCTCGGATAACGTGTATCCTGTCTGTGCATCTGTCATATTCCATAAGCCCCGATTCCTCAAAAATATCAAGGCACAAAAGAAATCTGCAGTAGTTCATATCCGTTCCCGGGAGCCTTCCGTAAAGCCCCTGAGGAGATATGACATCATAGGCGGCAGCCTTATACACCGCCGCAAGATCCGCTCTTCCCGGAGTTATGTGAGGGATAAGGCGGCTGTCTATCCTCTCACCCCGCCTGAAGGCATAATATGTATCCTCGGCGGCAATGAGCTTTGCCTGATTAAGCCCTTTCCGGCGTATATCGGAAATTCGCAGGCTCACGCTTTTTCTGCCGTTAAAGGTATTTACCTCGGGGCTTACAAGGAGATTTACCTCGTCGCCCTTGCGGTATGGAAGCTCTGCGGGCTTTGTACCGAACATAAGCCCCGACAAAGAATTTCCGCCGCAGCTTATTGCAAGCTTTGTATGAGCGCCGTTTGAAAGTGAGATTATATCGTTTATGACGCAGTCTGTCAGAAGAAATACGGGGCGTGGATTTCCCTCTCCGAAGGGTTCGAGAACGTCAAGCCCTGCTATGGATTCCACCGTAAGCTCCGAGGGCATCACTCTGCCGCAGACAGGAATTGTCCTGCGAACGGTATTTCCCGCTTCTGCATTTAGTCTTGCGTATTCCTGGAGCTTTTCGTCAAATTCCCTTATTCTGTCACGGTCAAGAGAAAATCCTCCTGCGCCGCTGTGTCCTCCGAATTTTTCAAGGACCTCCGAGCAATGGGAAAGGGCTTTGAAGATGTTGAAGCCCTCCACAGAGCGGGCGGAGCCTCTTGCCTCGCTGTCACCCTCTCCCCATGAAAATAAGAACACGGGGCGGCCGAATTTTTCCGTACATCTTGCGGCAGCTATGCCGATCACTCCGTGATGCCAGCCCTCGCCGCCGAAAACCAGCACTCTTTTGTCAAGCACGGAAGGGTCATTTCCGATCATATCCGAAATGTCCTTGACGATCTTATTTTCAAATTCACGTCTTTCGGTATTGAGGGTGCATATTTTTTCCGCAAGCTCCTCAGCGGTGTTCTCGTCCTCCTCCGTAAGAAGGGCAAGAGCGTCGGCGGGCGAGCCTATCCTGCCTGCCGCATTTATTCTGGGAGCAAGCCCGAAGGCAGCGGAGGATGATGTATAGGGCGGCTTCAGTCCCGACTTTGACAAAAGCGCCTGAAGTCCCGGATTTTCGGTGTTTTCAAGGTAATGAAGCCCATGACGGACTATCTGCCTGTTTTCCCCCGTGAGCGGAACAATATCCGCAATGGTGGCAATGGCGGCAAGATCGGAATACTGCTCTATGGCACAGCTCATATCTCCCCCCTCCATTGCAGCAATAAGCTTCAGCACAAGCCCGCAGCCGCAGAAATCCTTATAGGTGGAGGGGCAATCGGGACGGTGAGGGTCAACGACCGCTTCAGCAGCGGGAAGCACCTCCCCTGCCTGATGGTGGTCGGTTATCACAAGGGTCATGCCAAGCTCATTGCAAAGCTCAGCCTCGGCAGCAGCCGAAATGCCGTTATCCACCGTAACAATGGTCTGAACGCCATTTCGTGAAAGCTCTCTTACAGCTTCGGAGTTAATGCCGTAGCCCTGTTCACGCTCGTTTATATATGTCATGACGTTTCCGCCTATATCCCTGAGATACGAAGAAAGGACTGCCGTGGCGGTAACTCCGTCGCAGTCGTAATCGCCGTAAACGCAGATAAGTCCGCCGCTTTCCACAGCGTCGTTTATAAGCTCACACGCCTTATCCATATCCCTGATAAGAAATGGGTCGGAAAATTCCTCTTCGTTCTGCCCGTTTTCATCATCGGACTCCTGCCCGAAAAAAGCGGCAGCCTTCTCTATGGTGGTTATCCCGGCGCAAGCCATTGTTTTTGCCGCCAGGGGCGAAAGCCCGCCCTTCTGGGAAAGCTCCTTGACGGCGTTCTCGTCGGGAGTATTAATGATCCATTTTGTAATCACTTCGTCAACCTCATTCGGGTAAAAAATTATTGCTTTATAAAAAATCAGCATATTGCCGGAGCCAACTCGCTAAGATAATATATTATACCATTTTTCTTATGAATAATCAAGCGATAAAATATAAAAATAGCAGAAAACAAGGTGCTTAACTCAATTTGTGTTTAAAAAAGGTGTGAAATATGGTGTACAATTGTTCAAAGTATACAAAAATGGGAGAAAAAGATTTTCTGTCAGAGTGCATAAAACGATAGACTTTTTGGACATGATGTTGTATAATATAAATAAAGTCATATCCGAAATGCTCCCTCCGATAAACGGACGGAAAAGAATAAATACTACATAAGGAGTGTATCAAAAATGGCAAACAGATTTATCCTCAATGAAACATCCTATCACGGTGCAGGCGCTATTGCAGCAATTGCAGACGAAGCAAAGGGCAGAGGCTTCAAAAAGGCTCTTGTATGCTCCGACCCCGATCTTATCAAGTTTAATGTCACAAAGAAGGTAACAGACGTTCTGGACGGTGCAGGTCTTGCATATGAGATCTTCTCCGAGATAAAGCCAAATCCTTCTATCGAAAATGTTCAGGCAGGCGTTGAGGCATTCAAGGCAGCAGGTGCCGACTACCTTATCGCTATCGGCGGCGGCTCCTCCATGGACACTGCAAAGGCAGTGGGAATCATCATCAACAATCCCGAATTTGCCGATGTAAGAAGCCTTGAAGGCGTTGCCGACACAAAGAACAAGTGCGTTCCTATCCTTGCAGTTCCCACCACAGCAGGAACAGCTGCAGAGGTTACTATCAACTATGTTATCACAGATGTGGAGAATAACAGAAAGATGGTATGCGTTGACCCTAAGGATATTCCTGTTGTTGCAGTTGTTGACCCTGATATGATGTCATCAATGCCAAAGGGACTGACTGCTGCTACCGGTATGGATGCTCTTACTCATGCTATTGAGGGCTATATCACTGCAGGTGCTTGGGAGCTTTCGGATATGTTTCATATTAAGGCTATCGAGATTATCGCTCGTACACTTCGCGGTGCCGTTGATAACACAGACGAGGGCAGAGAGGGTATGGCTCTCGGTCAGTATATTGCAGGTATGGGCTTCTCAA
>CAMAIG010000015.1 GCA_945835085.1 uncultured Ruminococcus sp.
GAGTTATAGATATTTTCCTGCGTGCCCTGATGACGGGCTTTGCCATTGGCATAGGCGGGGTCGCATTTCTTTCCTGCGACAGCAAATATATCGGTTCATTCCTGTTCGGAATGGGTCTTTTTGTAATACTTTCCTTCGGCTTCAATCTCTTCACGGGCAAGGTGGGCTATGCGGTGGAAAACAAGCCCTCATATATCCTTGACCTGCTGATAATATGGCTCGGAAATCTCTGCGGCACCGTGCTTATGGGCGAGATGATACTCTGCACCAGGATAAACGGCATCAGCGAGAAGGCTAAAACTATCTGCGACGCAAAGTTTGCCGATACATACCTCAGTATCTTCATTCTTGCCATCTTCTGCGGAATGCTTATGTTTATTGCTGCGGAGGGCTTCAAGAAGATAGAAAACCCCGTGGGAAAGATGCTTGCGGTATTTCTCCCCGTTATGGCGTTCATTCTCAGCGGCTATGAGCACTGCATTGCAAATATGTTTTATTTCACGGTGGCAGGTGCATGGTCACTGAATTCCTTCGTATATCTTATTATAATGAGCCTGGGAAATGCGGTTGGCGGCTGCTTTATCCCTCTTGTCCGCAAAGCCTTCATTGACCCGTCTGCTCCGAAGGCAGAAAAAAAGGAAGCCGAAAAAGCAGCTTCCGCAAAATAACAACATCTAAGTAAAATAGCCGATGCAGCCTGTTTATCACACGCTGCATCGGCTTTTTGTTGTGTATATATTATTATCGTCTTTCAAGGAAGTAGCTTGCTTCCATATCGGCGGCATGAAGGGCATATGCAAGGGGGAATTTTTCAAAGGCTCTCCCCACAAGATTGATATCCTCAGTGCCCGAAAAGCCCATATGAAAGCGTATTGCAAAGGCTTCCTCACGGGTAAGCCGCATGAAGCCCGTTATTATGTAGACAGACTTTTCCCCGTGTCCGTAGGGAAGAGTGTCGTCTATGGTATAGTAGGGCACCTTTTCCCATACTCCCTGATCGTTCTTGGCATTGCGAAAGTCCGTTTTGTAGAAATTCACCTTGCAAAGGTCGTGGAGCAGGGAAATTATTGCAATGGTCTCCTCCTCGGCTTCAAGCCCGTAGATCTCCTTTACACGGGGTCTTTCCGTGTAATCCTTCAGGCAGTCATAAACATTAAGGCTGTGTTCAAGAAGCCCGCCCTCATAGGAGCCGTGATAGCGTGTGCTTGCGGGAGCTGTGAAGAAATCGCTCTTTGATGACAGGAGATATTCCAGCAGCTTGTCCGCTCCCTCACGCTTGATATTCTGCTTGTATATTTCAAGGAAACGCTGTTTAAGTGCAGATGTGTCAATAATGCTTTCCATAAAAATTTCCTTTCTCAGCTGTTTTTCCGACGGGGCAGTTCATTGGTATCAAACATTCTCAGCTCGCAGTTTCCCATGAAAAACTCCGAAAACTGCTTAACGGTCATGTCACGGTAATAGGTTTCGATGACCCGACAGATGCCCCCGTGGCATACAAGAAGGATATTTTTCCCCTTATATTTTTCCCTCGCCTCGTCAATAAGCCCATAGGTGCGGTTAACGATATCGAAAACCGATTCTCCTCCATCGGGCATACGGCAGCCGAACTCCAGCTTGTGCATGAGAAATCCTTCGGCGTCACGGGGCTTGCCCTCATAGCTTCCGTAGTCCCATTCTCTCAGGCGCTCATCGGTGATGATCGGCACGCCCAAAGCCTCGGAAATGTATGAAGCTGTATGAACTGCTCTTTTCATGGGAGAGCATATTATCACACCTATATCGGTATTTTCGGCGGATATTTTCTCTGCAAGCTCCCTTGCCTGGGAACGTCCCTTTTCCGAAAGCTCTATATCGGTCACTCCGCTTATTATGTCACGGCTGTTCCATTCGGTTTCGCCGTGACGGGTAAAATATATCTTCATAGCCTTTTCTCCGTTTATTACAGTCTGCACCTGAAATCCTCATAGCCGAAATGCTTATGAAGGACCACTTCTCCCGCCTTGTTAACACGGTAAATTGAGGGAAGTCCTATGCCGTTGAAGGTATTGTTCTTGCACATACTGTATATTGCCATGTCGCAGAAAACAAGCCTGTCCCCCGCTTCAAGGGGTCTGTCAAAGGAATAATCCCCAATGATATCCCCTGCAAGGCAGGTCGCTGCACCAAGACGATAGGTATATTCCTTCTCTCCGGGCTTTCCTCCTCCAATAATTGCGGGACGGTATGGCATTTCAAGGACATCGGGCATATGGCAGGCGGCGGACGCATCAATTATGGCATGGCGTATGCCTCTGCTCTCCCATACATCAAGCACCTGGGAAACAAGATAACCCGCATTGAGGGCTGCCGCTTCTCCCGGCTCGATATAAACGTCCACTCCGTATTTTTCACGAAATCGGGATATTATCCTGCAAAGCCTGTCCACATCGTAATCCTCTCGGGTAACGTGATGACCTCCTCCGAAATTCACCCATTTCATACGGGAAAGATATTTCCCGAATTTCTCCTCGAAATGAGGGATAGTACGCTCCAGAACATCACTGCCCTGCTCGCACATGGTATGAAAATGAAGCCCCGTTATTCCTTCAAGCTCGCTGCTGTCGGGGTCTATGCCTTCAAATTCTTCACAGCGGGCACCCAGACGGGAATTCTCCGCACAGGGGTTATATATCTCGGTTTCGATCTCGGAATATTCGGGATTTACCCTTATGCCGCATTCAATTTCTCTGCCCTCTGCCCTTGCCTTTTCCACAAGGGGACGGAATTTTCTCCACTGATGAAGATTGTTGAAAACGATATGTCCGCATATTTTTATTATCTCACCGAAGCTGTCGGGACGGTAGGCGGGAGCAAAAATATGCACCTCTTTTCCCGGCATCTCCTCATATCCAAGGCGGGCTTCATAAAGTCCGCTGGCGGTCGTTCCGTCCAGATACTCTGCCATCATGGGATATTCGCAGTACATGGAAAAAGCCTTCTGTGCCAGCAATACTCTGCAGCCTGTACGCTCAGCCACGGAGCGGAGTATCTTCATATTCTTTTCAAGCAGACGGTCATCTGTTATATAGCATGGGGTGCGTACCGAGGAAATATCAAAATCTATCATGCCCTTCTCCTTAAAACAAACACGGCAGCGGCAGAACTCTCTCTGCTTGGCTGCCGCATGATATTATTTTATCTCATTTCCGTTATTAAAAACGGTTTTTTCTTCAGTCTGTCGAAAAAGCCTTAAAATAAAGAGCAAACATTATTTCTATAAGAAACGGCTTCAATAAAAAGGTTAGTGAGCCACAAAATATAGGATCTCTGCTGATTATCTAACAAGTTGGCTTCAGCGACACGCTTATTTCTTTTCGTCCGTAAATTCGATATTGTCAAGCTGTCCTTTAAGGTTTGCCACCACGCCACGACGATATTCGTTCCTAAGCTCGGTCTGCTCAGCCTTTTCAGCCTTGGTAAGCCCTTCGGGAGTCCGTGACTTCCTTGCCAGCTCGTTTATACGATCAATTTTTTCCTTAGTCAAGCAAAAACCGCCTTTCGGAATTATTCGTCGTCGGCAGTTACCACTTCGTCAAGCAGCTCCTCGCCCTCAGCACGGTTAAGCTTTTCATTCTCTTCCTTTTCTGCCGCTCTCTCAGCCTCTAAAACTGCTGCTTTCTCTGCAGCTCTTTCCTCTTGGTCTGCCTGTATTGCCTTTGCTACCTCCTCGGCAGTGCCGGAATGTGCAGTAGTTTTGAGATCTGCGGGAAGCTCGGACTCAAAGCCCTCTATCTTTTCAAAGGTCACCTTGCCTGTGAAGTCCATGCCGCTGGGTCTGATATTTCTGGAGCCAAGCACATAGGTATCGGTGGAAATGGTCGTCATTCCAACGTTACGCATAACTCTGGGATTTTTAACGTTAAGGAAATCCTTGAGAGATGAGCTGAAAGGCATGGACAGCTTATCCTCTGGAAGTGAGCCTGCAAGCTTCAGAATATCCGCACCTCTGTCATTAAGGGCAAGTATTCTGCCGTACATAGGAGGAGATTTAAGGTCATCAACCTTGATGCCGAAAAGTGCGTTTAAAAGTATTCTCTTGATGCGAGCCATGGGATAACGCTTTACCTTGATCTTTTCAAGGAGATCCTCAAGGCTAACAGCAGATCTTGATGCCTGGAATATCCTGTTTTCAAGACCCTGTCCCACATCGGGAGTCGATGCTATCTCCTGGGGAGTCATTGTCCTCAGGCGGTAAAGGAGAATTCTCTCAAAATTCTCAAACCAGCAGAGAAGGTCGTTGTCATCATATTCATTAACAGCGTCAAAGGTGTCCTTGGGAACATAAGGAGAGAAATCCTCTCCGTCGTCAATAAGCTGACGGATATAGCTTCCGCTTGCGATATTTCCGCTGTGCTCCTCGCTGTCGTGAGCAGCACCCTCACGCTTTATGGTAAAGGGAGTGATCTTTTCGTTAAGTCCGAGTATCTTCAAGGATTTAAGGTACTCGACTGCAAGAATGTTATTGGGGGAATTGAGGATATCTCCCACCATAGGACCGTATTTGAGGGCAACAAGCTGCTGAACTGCCTCGGGATAGGACATTCCCTTCTCCATAAGCTCCTTTACATTTTCGGGCTTTGCGACCTCTGCAACAGCGTCTGCACACTTCTGAAGCTCCTCTATGCTGCCGCACTCGCTTCCGAAGGATATTCCCTCAACGCATCTGAGAGAGCCCAGCATCATTACACCGCATCTTGCGAAAAGCTCTGCATTTGCAAGGCTGTACTGAACGGGCATCTCGATTACAAGGTCAACTCCGTTTTTAACAGCGATCTCTGCACGCTTGAACTTGTCCATAAGTGCAGGCTCGCCGCGCTGCACGAAGTTTCCGCTCATTATGGCTACGATATGGTCGGCGCCTGTCTGCTTCTTTGTTTCTTCTATCTGATAAATGTGTCCGTTATGGAACGGGTTATATTCGCAGATTATTCCGTATGTTTTCATCGGGTCTTATTACCTCCGTATTGTTTTTACGGCACATTCAGCCGTTATACATCATCATTATATCACAGTTTCCCGCACATTGCAAGCATTTTTTTATTTTTCCGTCACACTGCGGCAAACTGACTGTTATAAAGCGTATGGTAAAATCCGCCCATTTTAAGCAGCTCCTCGTGACTGCCCTGCTCGATTATATGTCCGTCCTTCATCACAAGGATAATATCCGCTTCTCTTATGGTGGAAAGGCGGTGGGCAACGATAAAGCTCGTTCTGCCCTTCATCATTTCGGCAAAAGCCTTTTGTATCCTTATTTCGGTACGGGTATCTATGGAGCTGGTGGCTTCGTCAAGAATAAGCATAGGCGGCAGGCAGAGCATAACTCTTGTAATGCACAGAAGCTGCTTTTGTCCCTGGGAAAGACTTCCTCCGTCCTCGCCGATAACCGTATCATAGCCCTTGGGCAGCCTTTTGATAAATCCGTGGGAATGGGCTGCCTTTGCCGCTGCGATCATTTCCTCGTTGGTGGCGTCTGGTCTGCCCATGGTGATATTTTCACGGATAGTTCCCGATTTGAGCCATGTTTCCTGGAGCACCATGCCGTAATTTCTCCTAAGACTTTTGCGGGTGATATTTCTGATATCGGTGCCGTCTGCCATAATTGAGCCGGAATCAACATCGTAAAAGCGCATAAGAAGATTGATGATAGTGGTTTTTCCGCAGCCTGTGGGTCCGACGATCGCCACTCTCTGACCCTGCTTAACTGTTAAGTTAAGGTTTTCGATAAGTCTTCTGTCGGGTGTATAGGAGAAATCCACATTTTTAAGAGTTACATCCCCCTTTGCGTTTTCAAGGACAAGTGCATCGGGACTGTCGGGTATCTGCGGATCTTCCTCAATAAGCTCAAATAGCCTTGAAGCACAGGCAAGGGCATTCTGCAGCTCGGTTATAACTCCCGATATTTCATTAAAGGGCTTTGTGTACTGATTTGCATAGGATAAGAAGCAGGAAAGCTGTCCTACCGTAAAGGGCACTGCCGTGCCTGCGGTGGCAATGCAGGAAAGTGCTCCCGCCAGGGCTACGCCTGCGTAAACCACATTATTTACAAAGCGTGTGGCGGGATTTGTGATGGAAGAAAAGAATGTGGCACGCAGAGAGCATGAACGAAGCCGCTCGTTTATCTCGTCGAATTTTTCCAGGGAGGCTTTTTCTCTGCCGAATGCCTTTACCACCTTCTGATTGCTTATCATCTCGTCGATGAACGCAGTCTGCTCACCTCTCGTTTCCGACTGCAGCCTGAACATATCATAGGTCTTTTTTGAGATAAATCTCGCTATGAACAGGGACAGGGGCGTGAGAACAATGACTACAAGGGCGGTTTTCCAGTTTATGGTCAGCATGAAAAACAGTGTGCCGAGTATGGTAACAATTCCCGTAAAAAGCTGTGTAAATCCCATGAGAAGTCCGTCGGCAAACTGATCCGCATCGGCTATGACACGGTTAACGATCTCCCCTCCCCCATGGGCATCAAGATATGACAGGGGAAGTATCTCTATCTTTCTGAAAGCCTCATTCCGCATATCACGGACAACATGAAAGGTGATACGGTTGTTAACGGTATTCATGAGCCACTGTATCACAGCTGTGGCGGCAACCGTGACCGCTATCTGAGTGAGTATGGCGGCTATGCCCGCAAGATCAACATTCCCGGGGCCTATGATAAGATCTATTGCACGTCCCGTAAGTATGGGCACATAAAGAGTCAGCATAACGGTAACTGCCGCCATTATCACAGACAGCACCATAAGCAGACGGTATCTGCGGATATATTTCAGAACCCGCTTCAGATCGCCGCTTCTGATTTTCTTTGCCATTTATACCGCCTCCTTTTTGAACTGAGAATTGTATATCTCCCGATATACCTCGCAGCCCTCCAGCAGCTCCTCATGGGTGCCTATTCCCATGACCTCACCGTCATCGAGGACAACTATCTTATCTGCGTGCATTATGGAGGAGGTACGCTGGGAAACAATGAACACCGTAGGCTTAAAATCAAGCTCCCTGAGAGATTTCCTGAGAGCGGCGTCCGTTGCAAAATCAAGGGCGGAGGCGCTGTCATCGAGAATGAGTATCTCGGGCTTTTTTACAAGGGCACGGGCAATGGTAAGGCGCTGGCGCTGACCTCCGGAAAGATTTCTGCCGTTTTGCTCAATTTCACAGTCAAGCCCGCCCTTTGCACGGATAACATCTGCCGCCTGTGCGGACTCAACGGCTGCCATCAGCTCCTCCTCCGTGGCATTTTCATTGCCCCATCTGAGGTTGTCACGGATAGTTCCCTTGAAAAGCACTGCCTTCTGGGGAACTGTGCCTATTATGCTTCTGAGCGAAACAGGGTCAAGCTCCTTGACATTAACTCCGTTTACCCTGACCTCTCCCGCACAGGTGTCGTAAAATCTTGGTATGAGATTAACAAGGGTAGTCTTTGCGGAGCCTGTTCCGCCGATGATACCGATAGTTTCGCCTTTTTTCACTCTGAGATCCACGTCTGTGAGGGCAGATTCTCCCGCATTTTTATATCTTACGGAGGCATTTATAAATTCCACCGCATATTCGCCCCCTTCGGGAACAGCGCTGCCCTTATGGGAGATAGACGGCTCTATTTCAAGGACGGACTGTATCCTGTTTCCGCAGGCGATGCTCTTGGTGATATTAATTATGAGATTTGCAAGCTTGATAAGCTCCACAAGTATCTGGGACATATAGTTATAAAGCGCAACCACTGCACCTGTGGTAAGAACTCCCGTATTTACCTCAGCCGCTCCCGTTTTTATGAGGATAATTATAGCAAAATTGATTATTACATAGGTCACGGGATTCATCAGAGCGGAAACGCTTCCTGCAAATTTCTGTGCAGCTGTAAGCTCCTTGTTATAGCCCTCAAAGGCTTTTGTTTCCTGCTCCTCCATGCAGAATGCCCTTATCACTCTGACACCTGTGAGATTTTCACGAGTAGTGAGCATTACCTTATCAAGCTTCTGCTGCACCTTTTTATAGAGGGGAATGCTCCAGAGCATTATGCCGAATACCACCACAAGGAGGATAAGCGTCACATAAACGAATATCATGGCGGTCTTTACATCAATAGTGAACGCCATTATCATTGCGCCGAAAACCACAAAGGGAGAGCGCAGCAGCAGTCTTAATGTAAGATTTACTCCCGACTGCACCTGGTTCATATCGCTTGTCATGCGGGTTATCATTGTGGAGGTGCCAAGCTCGTCAAGCTCGGTATAGGAAAGCCTGCCAATATGCTCAAACAGCACATGACGCACCCTTGCGGTAAATCCCACCGCTGCCTTTGCGGAAAAATACTGAGCGGTTATGGAAAAGGCAAGTCCCACAAAGCCAAGCCCCACAAGCAGCAGGCTCATTTTCACAATATAGCTCCTGTCCCCCGTGCCGATGCCCTTATCAATGATGTCTGCGATAACAAGGGGCACAAAAAGCTCCAGGAGCGCTTCGCAAAGCTTGAAAAGCGGTCCCAGAACAGTTTCCTTTGCATATTCCTTTATATATTTCAACAGCTTAAACAAAACAATTCCTCCGAAATCATATTCCCGTCATGACCCTTCCCCCTGCCACAGGAATAAAGGCACCTGTTGTAAAGGCTGCAAGGTCGGAAACGAGAAAGGCTGCCATATTGGCGATATCCTCATCAGTTCCTCTGTGACCCAGGGGAATTGTGGAGCAGTATTCCTCCGCCGGGAATACACCGCTTTCTCTTTCCTTATCCGTAATAGTCCAGCCGGGGGCTATCTGATTTATGGTGATATTGTCTGCGCCGACTTCCTTTACAAGCACCCTTACGATGCCGTCAAGTCCCCGCTTTGCGGCAACATATGCGGAAAAATCAGGCTCAGCGGCAATGGAGCATTCGGTATTAATAACGGCTATCCTTCCGTAATGCTGCTCCCTCATATGGGGTATAAACGCCTTTGCAAGGTAGACCATCTGCATTACACAGCTTTCAAACTGGCTGTAATAATCTTTTATGTCCTGTTCAAGAAGGTGCTTGCGGTCATACTGTATCACCGCATTGGAGATAAGAATATCGGGCATTCCGAAGGAGGCTGCCATTTTATCACGCATTTCAAAGACGCTTTCCATGCTTGTCACATCTGCTGGGAATGCCTCGGCGCTCCTGCCCATGGCTCTCAGCTCCGAAACAAGCTGCTCTGCACTTTTACTGTCCCTGTGATAATGCACCGCCACATCTGCTCCGCATTCCGCAAGCCGCCTTACCATGGTCCTTCCAAGTCCGCCGCTTCCTCCCGTAACAAGAGCTTTTTTTCCGCTGAGATCTATATTCATATTATTCCCCCTTTTTTCATTATTTCTCTATTCACTCATAATCACACAAAACGGGCGGTCTGTGACCGCCCTGTAATTGTTATTTGATCTCGGGTCCGTTATAATCGCTGCCTTCATTGGCATCGTTTTTCTGCTCAAAGCTTATCTCGTCCATGACTCCCGGAGTGAAATCGGGCTGTGACGGCGTTTCACTCTGCTGCGGTGTGCCCTGCTGATAGTAGTTTGTAGGCTGATATCCGTTGTTCTGCTGACCGGGTGCCTGATAATTAGTGCTGTCGGGATAGGGTGAAAATGAGTTGCCCACGCTGTAAAAGTCAAAATCATCAAAAAGCTCGGAGCTGTCTGCAATGCCTGTTGCCAGCGCCTTCTGACGCATACAGCAGTAGAATTCTGTCATTGTCGCATTTACATAGGGCTGAACAAAAACGCCGCCTATAATAAGTATTGCACCAAGTAACCACCAGCCGATGAATGAAAGCTGGAGCAGCCAGAGATTAAGCTTTTCGCCATCCATTGTCCTGCGGCTTATTTCCTTTGCACGCTTTACGTCCATCTGAGGATTTTCTGCAATGATAAAGGGAACAAGATAATATTCATAGGACTTGATTATTCCGGGGATAACAAAAAGCAGTGACCAGAGGAATATCTCAAGCTGTGTGAAGAACATTGCCTTGACAGTGGAAAGATAGTTTCCGCTTCTGAACTGACTGAAAATATTGCCCACGCCTACATTTCCTCTGCGGGCTTCAAGGTAAAATCTCCACTGACCCACGGTAATGGGAAGGGCTACAAAAACCGAATATGCTATTCCGATAGCCAAGGCGACAAGTATTATAACGATAAACACCGCCGCAACTGCGCCGAAAAACGTTTCAATACCGTCGAAATCCATTCCCGAGCCGCTTTCAAAGCCGTCAATAAATGCGTCTGTGAATTCATCGGAGAAGGTATCTTCCCCATTATTTCCGCTGCCGTTATCGGAAACGTCATTATTGCCGGTGCCGTTATCGGAAAAATAATCGTCGGTATAATCACCGGAAGAGCCGCTTGTTATCTGCTCCATTATCTCCTCAACGGAATCGGAGGTGTCGGTTCTTGTTCCCGTATTGGAAAATCCTCCCGTGAACAGCGCAACTATGACCGTTACAAGAACTGCCCACCAATAGTATCTTTTCAGTGCTTCCTTTGCTTTTTCTTTAAGCATGGAATTTGACCACATAAATAATCTGCCCTTTCTGTATGAGATTATTATAATGATAACACATTTTTGGGCGTTTGGCAAGGGATTATTGTAATATTTGGATTAAAACGGCATTAAAAAAGCTGCTGCAACAAAAGTCACAGCAGCCCTCAGCGTGTCGCTGAAGCCAACTCGTTGGCAAGACCGCAGAAATCCCTTTGCTTTGTGGCTCGGTAACGTTAGTATTGAAGCCAAATATGGCAAAGTATTCTTACTCAGTGGAATATTATTACTTTTCCTTAGCTCTTGTCTTTGCTCTGAGAGCATTGTCAAGGATACGCTTTCTTATTCTGATGGACTTGGGAGTGACCTCAAGCAGCTCATCATCGGCGATGAACTCAAGGCTCTCCTCAAGAGAAAGCTTTCTCGGGGGGATAAGACGGAGAGCGTCGTCGGAACCGCTGGCACGGGTATTTGTAAGGTGCTTTTTCTTGCACACATTTACCACAAGGTCATCGGACTTGGGAGAAGCGCCCACAACCATTCCCTCATATACGGGTGTGCCTGCTCCGATGAACAGAGCGCCTCTTTCCTGTGCATTGAAAAGACCGTAGGTAACTGCCTCGCCCGTTTCAAAGGAAACCAGTGAGCCTGTGTTTCTTCTGGGGATATCTCCCTTGTAGGGCTGATAGGAATCGAAAATGCTGCTCATGATGCCCTCGCCCTTTGTATCGGTAAGGAACTCGCTCTTGTAGCCGAAAAGTCCTCTTGCGGGGATTATGAACTCCATTCTCATTCGTGTGCCCTGGGGGTGCATGGACTGCAGCTCGCCCTTTCTTGTGCCCATTTTTTCCATTACAGGGCCTGTACTGTCCTCGGGAACATCTATTACAAGGCGCTCCATAGGCTCGCACATTACGCCGTCGATCTCCTTCATAAGAACTCTCGGTGTGGAAACGCTAAGCTCATAGCCCTCACGGCGCATATTCTCGATAAGAATGGAAAGGTGCATCTCGCCTCTGCCGCATACTCTGAAGGAATCGGTGTTTTCCGTTTCGGAAACACGGAGAGAAACATCTCTCAGTATCTCCTTGAAAAGTCTTTCACGGAGCTGACGGGAGGTAACGAACTTGCCCTCTCTGCCTGCAAAGGGGCTGTCATTTACGGAGAAGGTCATCTCAACGGTAGGCTCGGAGATCTTTACAAAGGGCAGCGGCTCATAGCTGTCAGCGGCACAAAGGGTATCTCCGATTGTGATATTCTCAATTCCCGATATCCAGACGATATCGCCCACTCTTGCTTCCTCAACATTCTGCTTGCCAAGGCCTTCGATCTGGCTTACGGTAATTATCTTGCTTGCATATGGCTTCTTTAACTCGTGATAATCTCCCACCATTACCTGCTGATTAACCTTTACGCAGCCACGCTCAATGCGTCCGATGCCTGTTCTGCCCACATAGTCGTTATAGTCGATGGAGGAAATGAGCATCTGCATGGGACCTTCCTCATCGCCCTCGGGTGCGGGGATATAGTCAAGGATAGTATCGAAAAGAGGCTTCAGGTCTGTGCCTGCCTCATACTGGCTCAGTGATGCCGTGCCCGCTCTGCCCGAACAGAAAAGAATGGGGCTTTCAAGCTGCTCGTCGTTGGCGTCAAGGTCGATAAGAAGCTCAAGTACCTCGTCGCCGATCTCGTCAAGGCGTGCGTCGGGACGGTCAATTTTATTTACAACTATGATTATCTTATGACCCAGCTCCAGCGCCTTTGACAGCACAAATCGGGTCTGGGGCATACAGCCCTCTGCTGCGTCAACGAGAAGGATAACGCCGTCAACCATTTTGAGCACACGCTCTACCTCGCCGCCGAAATCGGCATGGCCCGGGGTGTCAATGATATTGATCTTAACATCATTATATTTTACCGAGGTGTTTTTCGCAAGGATAGTGATTCCTCTTTCTCTTTCTATGTCGTTGGAATCCATTACTCTGTCTTCAACTTCCTGGTTTTCTCTGAATGCACCGCCCTGCTTGAGCATTTCGTCAACAAGTGTGGTCTTGCCGTGGTCAACGTGTGCGATGATAGCAACATTTCTCAGATCATTTCTTACCATAAAATGACTTTCCTTTCCTTTTTCAGCATTTTTCTTAACACTATATACAAATTGGGTTAAACTAATATAGTTATTATGTCCTATAAAATTAAACAGCGGATTTTATTTATATCTAACAGTGACAAAAGCACTTTTGCATAAAAAAGCCTTGCAGGAAAAACCTGCAAGGCAACTTTACTGGTGGAAGAGGGTGGATTCGAACCACCGAAGCCGAAGCAACAGATTTACAGTCTGCCCCCTTTGGCCACTCGGGAACTC
>CAMAIG010000016.1 GCA_945835085.1 uncultured Ruminococcus sp.
GAAACTGCGGCGTGCTTATGCATATTACAAGTCTGCCGGGTCAATACGGCATAGGAACTCTTGGCCGTGAGGCTTACAGATTTGTTGACTTTCTGAAAAAATCCAAGCAGACCTACTGGCAGATCCTTCCCGTGGGTCCCACCGGCTTCGGTGATTCGCCATATCAAAGCTATTCTGCTTTTGCGGGAAATCCGCTGCTTATTGATATAGATAAGCTCATTGAGGACGAACTCGTTCAGCCCGATGACAAGGATCTCCTCCTTCTCTCACAGAAAAACGGATTTGCGGATTACGGTCAGCTCTTTGCTTTTAAAAAGCTTATCCTTGCAAAGGCTCATGCAGCTTTTTTATCCTCCGAAAATTTGGAAAAGAAGGAAAAATATGCAAAATTCTGCTCAAAGAACAAGTGGTGGCTTGATGACTATGCAATGTTCATGTCCCTGAAATACCGCTTCAAGCAGGAAATGTGGACTCTCTGGGACGACTGCTACCGTCTGCGTGATGAAAGCGCTCTTGCTGCTTATGCCCGGGAAAATGCAATGGATATTGACCTGTGGAAATTCATGCAGTTTGAATTTTTCACTCAGTACAAGGCTCTGAAAAAATATGCCAACAAAAACGGCGTGAAGATATACGGTGATATGCCTATCTACGTTTCCATGGACAGCAGCGACATCTGGGCTGACCCCGATATGTTCATGCTCGACGAAAACAGACGCCCCACAAAGGTTGCAGGCTGCCCCCCCGATGATTTTGCTCCCACAGGTCAGCTCTGGGGAAATCCCCTTTATGACTGGGAATATATGGAAAAGCACGGCTACAAATGGTGGATAAAGCGTGTAAAATACAGCGCAAAGCTCTTCGACCTTACAAGAATTGACCATTTCCGAGGCTTTGAAAGCTTCTATGCTATTCCTGCCGAGGACGAAACCGCCGAAAACGGCGAATGGATGCAGGGCCCTTCAATGAAGCTTTTCAATGCGATCAGATCGGAGCTTGGGGATGTGGCGCTTGTGGCGGAGGATCTCGGTTTCCTCACGGATGAAGTGGTGCAGATGCTCAAGGCTGCGGGATATCCCGGTATGAAGGTACTTGAATTTGCTTTCGGCGGCGATGACAGCGGTTATCTTCCCCATAATTATGACAAAAACAGCGTTGTTTATATCGGCACTCACGACAACGAAACTGCTCTCGGCTGGTATCTGGGGGCTGACAAGGCTACAAAGAAAAGGATTCGCAGATATCTCGGGCTTGGAAAGACTGCGGATAACGAAACCGTGGTTTCAGCGCTTATCCGTGAGGCTTATGCAAGCGTTTCGGACATCTGCATTATCCAGATGCAGGATCTGCTCTGCCTGGACAACAGCGCAAGAATGAATATCCCCTCCACCATCGGCGGCGGCAACTGGGCTTGGCGTATGGACAAGGGCGCTCTTACAAAGGAGCTTTCCAAAAAGCTCAGAAGACTTGCAAAGACCTATTACAGATAATCATATCCCCATTTAATCGGAAACATTAATCATAAGAAGCCGCTGAACATTAATAACCTTTGCTTAAATCAGGTTATCGAGCCACAAAGCAGAAGGTATTTGCTATCTCACCAACGAGTTGGCTTCAGCGACACGCTAAAAATTGAAAGGAAACTATTATCATGGAAATAAAAGGCTACACCTACGGTTGGGACAGTCACAAGGGAATGCTTGGAACGGAAAAGTCGGAGGAAAGCATCAAGGCTCTTGCTGCAATGGGCGGCAACTGGGCTGCCCTTGCTTTTGCGGTGAGGCAGGAGAAATTCTGCTCCTCCCGCTTCGGCTTTGATTTTCGCTTCTGCAATACGGACAGGGAGATAGAAAAGTCTATTAAACAGCTCAAGGACAACGGTCTGAAGGTATGTCTGAAGCCTATCCTTAACTGCGAGGACGGCACATGGAGAGCAAACATCACCTTCCCCGAGAGAGAATTCCCCGTTTATGACGAGCATGGCAGGCTCAAAAGCTACTGGAACGAATGGTTCTCCTGCTACACCGCTTTCATCTGCCATTATGCCGAGATAGCAGAGTACACAGGCTGCGAAATACTGTGCATAGGCTGTGAAATGATAGGCACCGAGCATAAGGAGGAATACTGGCGTGACCTTATTGCAAAGGTCAGGGAGATATATCACGGTCCCCTTGTTTACAATGCAAATCACGGCAAGGAGGACAATGTAAGCTGGTTTGACGCTCTGGATTACATAGGCACCTCGGCATATTACCCCGTTGAAAGGGAGGGCGGCGCTTCCGCTGACGAAATGACCGCCGCATGGGAGCAGCCGAAGAAAAATCTCAGACGCCTGGCGGATAAATTCGGCAAGAAGATCATTTTCATGGAGATAGGCTGCCGCAGCGCAAGAGGCTGCGCGGCTATGCCCTGGGATTTTGTTCATGTGGAATATCCCCGTGACGAGGACGAGCAGGCTAATTTCTATGAAAGCGCACTACGTGCCATGTGGGACGAACCATATTTTGCAGGCTTCTTCTGGTGGGACTGGAACACCTATCTTCTCCCCGATGACAAGATACCCGAGGACAAGGGCTTCGGCATTCACGGCAAAAAAGCCGAAAAGCTGCTAACAGAGTGGTATACCAATAAGTAATAATTATTAAACCGCCTTCATATACTTTGTTATCAAAGAAATGAAAGGCGGTTTTTTATATGCCAATGGTCTTTCTCAGTCCCTCTACTCAGGAATGGAACAAGTACGCTGCGGAGGGAAACGAAGAAAAGTATATGAATATTCTGGCTGACAAAATGGAGCCGTATATGCTTTCATCGGGAATAAGCTTCACAAGAAACGACCCCGCAAGAAACGTTCAGGGCGCCATTGAGGACTCAAACAACGGGAAATATGACGTTCATCTTGCACTCCACACCAATGCGGGAGGCGGCGAATATGCAGGAAAGCTAAGGGGTATTGACATCTATTACTCACCCTATTCCCAGTGGAGCAGAAAGCTTGCGGTCATTACCGCAAATAATCTGGAGCCGATATATCCCATTCCCTCAAAGGTAAATATCCTTCCCACCACCTCTCTTGCTGAGGTCACAAGAACAAGCGCACCTGCTATTCTGGCAGAGCTTGGCTATCACGATAATTACGAGGACGAATTCTGGCTGAAGGAAAACCTTGACGCTATTGCAAGGACAATGGTGCTGTCCCTGTGCGATTATTTCGGAATACCCTTTGTTGAGCCAATGCCCATAAGAACGGGAATTGTCCGCACAGACGGGTCTAATCTAAATCTTAGGCGGTTTCCTTCTATGGCGGGTGAGATCATCGGCAGGATACCCGATAACGGCAAGGTGAATATTTACGGCGAAACAGGGGGCTGGTATGTTGTAAAATACGGCGACAAAACAGGCTACGCTTCAAAGGATTTCATTGAGATAGTATGATAAAAAAAGCTGCATAAATGTGTCGTGTGAACACCTTTATGCAGCTTTTGATTTTCAAAATCAGTTCTTCATGAGCTTGACCATAACAGCCTTCTGAGCGTGCAGACGGTTTTCAGCCTCGTCAAAGATCTCATCGGCATGAGCCTCGAATACCTTTGCTGTGATCTCCTCCTCACGGTGAGCGGGCAGGCAGTGCTGAACCATTGCGTCACGCTTTGCAGCTGCCATTACCTCGTCATTGATCTGGTAGCCTGCAAATGCCTTACGGCGTATCTCTGCTTCGCCCTCCTGACCCATAGAAGCCCATACATCTGTAAAGAGAACATCAGCGTTTGCTGCTGCTTCAAGAGGACTTTCGGTAAGAGTGAACTTTCCTTCATAATCCTTTGCAAAATCAAGGACTGTCTGATCGGGACGATATCCATCGGGACAAGCACAGGAAACCTCCATGCCTACTGTAAGTCCTCCCACGATAAGAGAGTTTGCCATGTTGTTTCCATCGCCTATGTAGCACATTTTAAGTCCGTCAAACTGACCCTTGTACTCACGGATAGTCATAAGATCGGCAAGCACCTGGCAGGGATGACAGTAATCGGTAAGTCCGTTGATTATGGGGATATTGCCGTTATTTGCAAGATCCTCCACCTCCTTCTGCTCGAAGGTACGGATCATTATTCCGTCAAGATAGCGGGAAAGAACACGGGCTGTATCCTGAACAGGCTCTCCCCTGCCTATCTGCAGGTCACGGGAGGAAAGGAAGAGTGCATTTCCGCCCAGCTGATACATTCCTGTTTCAAAGGAAACACGGGTGCGTGTTGATGATTTCTGGAAGATCATTCCCAGGGTCTTGCCTTCAAGGTGACGGTGGGGAATGTTGTGCTTGAGCTCATACTTTAGCTGGTCTGCAAGGTTAAGGATCTCGATGATCTCTATCTTTGAGAGATCGGACATTTTAAGTAAATGCTTCATAATAATTACCTCCGTATCAGAATATTAGATCTAAGATGATATCAAAAAATAATTCTGCTGCAAATTCCACTGCACCAAGGATAAATTTTCTTATTTTCATAACACTGTCTCCTTTACGGAAATAATTTCTGAATAAAGTATAACAGGTCATTATTAGCGGGAAATAAATGCAGCATTAAAATAATATTAGAAAGATCAGACAAGAAGTCCCTTAAGAATTTCCAGACCCTTGTCTATCTCCTCATAGGTTATGGTGAGAGGGGGCAGGAACCTTAGCTTTTCCTTTGCAGTGAGAATGAGAAGCCCCTTATCTGCTGCAGCTGTGAGGATATCAGCTGCTTTCTTTGATTTAAGGCGAATTCCCAGCATCAGACCCATTCCGTCAACGCCCTCTGCTTCGGGTATCTCCGAAAGCTTATTTCTGATGTATTCGCCCTTTGCAATGACTTCCTCGCAGAAGCCCTCTGCGGTAACTGTGTCTATTACCACATTTGCACCTGCACAGGCAATGGGATTTCCTCCGAAGGTGGAGCCGTGTGTTCCCTTTACAAGCACATCTGAGCATTTATCTCCCGCAAGGCAGGCACCCATAGGAATACCTCCAGCAATGCCCTTGGCAAGAGTTGTGATATCGGGCTTAACTCCATAGCGCATTGATGTGAGCAGTGCTCCTGTTCGTCCCATGCCCGTCTGTACCTCGTCGGCAACGGTAAGGATATCATTTTCGGCGCACAGTCTGAATATCTCATCAACAAACGCCTTATCAAGGGGATTTACTCCCCCCTCGCCCTGTACGAATTCAAACATTACCGCACAGATGCTCTTATCCTCAGCAATGACCCTGCGAAGCTCCTCTATATCATTGGCAGGCACGTTCACAAAGCCCTCAACAAAGGGGAAGAAGTAATTGTGGAAAACCTCCTGACCTGTGGCGGAAAGGGTTGCGATAGTTCTGCCGTGGAAGGAATTTACAAGGGTAACGATGGTGCTTCTGCCCTTGCCGTATTTATCAAAGGAATACTTCCTTGCAATTTTTATAGCGCACTCATTTGCCTCTGCTCCGGAGTTTCCGAAGAACACGTTGGAATATCCAGTTTTTCTGCAGAGCTTTGCGGCAAAATCTGCCTGAACCTTTGTGTAGAAATAGTTTGAGGTATGCTGAATGGAGCGCACCTGTTCACATACGGCATCGACCCACTTATCACTTGCATAGCCCAGAGAATTTGTGCCGATCCCGCTGCCGAAATCTATGTACTGCTTGCCGTTTTCATCAACAGCTGTGTCGTCGTGTCCCTTTTCAAGGACAATGGGAAGCCTGCCGTATGTAGGCATTACATAGTCATTGAATTTGTCAATGGTCTGTGACATTTTTATCATTCCTTTCAAAAGAAAGCTTTATATGAACTGTGTTCCTATTCCTTCGTTGGAAAGAAGCTCTATAAGAATGGAGTGAGGAACTCTGCCGTCGATAATGCAGGTCTTTTTAACGCCTCGTCTTACTGCCTCAACACAGCAGTCTATCTTAGGTATCATTCCTCCGCTGATAATGCCCTGCTTTTTCATAAAGGGAACATCGCTGACCTGAACGGAGCTGATGAGAGTGGAGCTGTCGTCCTTATCCTTGAGAAGTCCCACGATATCGGTCATGAGAATGAGATTTTCAGCCTTAAGCTCTGCTGCAATTCTCGCTGCCGCAGTATCTGCATTGATGTTATAGGTCTGACCGCTTTCATCGCAGGCAACCGTTGAGATAACGGGGATATATCCCTTTTCAAGAGTGTCAAGTATGACCTTGGTATTTACTCTGTCTATCTCGCCAACGTAGCCTAAGTCAACCTCGCCCTCCAGCTTATGGCAGACTATCATGTTTCCGTCTATGCCGCACATTCCCATGGCTCTTCCGCCATTCTGGGTAAGGTGGGAAACAAGCTCCTTGTTGACCTTTCCCGCAAGGACCATCTTAACGATGTCCACGGTTTCCTCGTCGGTATATCTGAGTCCGTTTATGAATTTGCTCTCTATGCCGACTCTTTTGAGCATATCGTTTATCTCGGGTCCTCCGCCGTGAACAAGCACCGTCTTTACTCCCACAAGATTAAGCAGCACGATATCGCTCATTACGGCTTCCTTCAGATCTTCGTTTGTCATTGCATTTCCGCCGTATTTGATAACAACTATCTTGTCGTTATACATCCGGATATGAGGAAGTGCGTCAATAAGCACCTGTGCCCTCAGCTCGGTAGAAAGCATATGATTTCCTTTATTTTCCATTATCCTTCCAAATCCTTTCCGTATTATGAGCGGTAATCCGCATTTATCTTAACATAATCATATGTCAGATCGCAGCCCCATGCGGCAGCTTCCCCGCTGCCCTCATGCATATCAACAAATACAGTGACCTCATCGCATTTCATTATCTCAACAGCCTTTTCCTCATCAAATGCAAGAGGTGTTCCCCTATCGAATACCTGCAGTCTTCCTGCCTTGCTCTCAAAGAAAAGCTCCACATCCTCCTGCTTAAACTCTGCACCCGAATATCCCATTGCACAGAGGAAGCGTCCGAAGTTTGCATCGCAGCCGAATATTGCTGCCTTTGAAAGATTTGAGCCGACTATCGCCTTTGCAAGAGTTCTTGCATCGTCCTTGCTCTTAGCGTTAACTACCTTTGCTTCAAAAAGCTTGGTAGCACCCTCGCCGTCTGCTGCCATTTCCCTTGCAAGATATGTACATACATAAAGCAAAGCTTCCCTGAAAATGAGATAATCATCATTCTTCTCGGTAATAGCAATGTTTCCCGCAAGACCGTTTGACATTATTACAAGGGTATCGTTGGTCGATGTGTCGCCGTCAACTGTTATCATGTTGAAGGTGTCCTTTACAACATCGCTGAGAGCCTCCTGCAAAATGCTCTTTTCAATGGAAAGGTCTGTGGTAAGAAAGCCCAGCATTGTACACATATTTGGGTGTATCATACCCGAGCCCTTGCTCATGCCGCCGAGAGTAACGGTTTTTCCCGATATCTCAAAGGTAACAGCTATTTCCTTGTTTACGGTATCTGTTGTCATGATAGCCTTTGATGCGGCTGTTCCCGCTTCTTGTGAACGGTCAAGCTTTCCGCTCATTTCAGTTACGCCGTTAACGAGCTTTTCAACGGGGAGCTGCATTCCGATAACTCCCGTGGAGGCTACAAGCACTCCGTCATATGAAACTCCTATTGCCTTCTCTGCTGCCTTTGCGGTAGCTTCGCAGGCGTCAAAGCCTTCCTTGCCTGTGCAGGCATTGGCAATGCCCGAATTTACGATAACAGCCCGGACAGGCTTTCCGGAGCTTACTATCTCCCTATCCCACTGAACACAGGCAGCCTTAACAACATTGCTTGTGAATGTTCCTGCACATACGCAGGGCACCTCGGAATAAACCATTGCCATATCGGTGCGGTTTTTATACTTTATTCCCGCTTCGCAGCAGGCAGCCTTAAAGCCCTGTGCAGCACAGACGCCGCCGTCTATCTTCTTAAAATTTTCCATTTTTACAAACCCTCTTTTCAGCGTGTCGTTAAAGCCATATTTATTAATGCTCGGCACAATATTATGACTTTTATGACAGGCCGTATTATTATTCAAGTCCTGTTTTTTCATCAATTCCCATCATGATATTCATGCACTGAACAGCGGCACCCGAAGCACCCTTGCCCAGATTATCAAGACGGGATACGAGGAGAACATGGTCATCATTTCCGTAAACAAATATCTGAAGCATATTCGTATCGGCAATTGCATTGGAGAAAAGCTCCGTTTCTTCGGGCATTCCCTCGCCGCCAAAGGGCATTACCTTTACAAAATGCTCGCCCTCATAATGTTCTGCAAACATCTCCCAGACATCATGGGCTGTAACCTTCTTAGCCATTGCACGAAAATGCATGGGAACGGTAACAGTCATTCCGTTATAGAAATCCCCCACCGACGGGCAGAATATGGGAGGATAGGAAAGTCCCGATACTGCCATCATTTCCTTGACGTGCTTATGGGTCTTGCCGAGAGAATACATTCTTGTGCTGTCATAAACGCTGCTTCTGTTTTCGTCCTCATATGCAGAAATGAGCTTCTTTCCTCCGCCGCTGTATCCCGAAACCGCATGGCACACCACGGGATAATGAGGAGCGATCATTGCAGACTTTACCATGGGGTACATGAGGCAGTTAAATCCGCTGGCATAGCAGCCGGGGACAGCTGTTCTCTTTGAAGCCGCAACAGCAGCTCTCTGCTCCTTTGAAAGCTCGGGCAGACCATATACCCAGTCGGGGTCTGTTCTGTGAGCAGTGGAAGCGTCGATTATCTTTGTATGGTCGTTTCCCACCAGCGAAACCGCTTCAACAGCTGCCGCATCGGGCAGGCAAAGAAAGGTATAATCGGACGCATTGATGTACTTTTTCCGCTCCTCGGTATCCTTGCGCTTTTCCTCGGGTATTTCAAGAAGCTCGATATCATTACGGTCCTTAAAGCGCTCAACTATCCTAAGACCTGTTGTGCCTTCCTTGCCGTCAATAAAAACCTTATATGCCATTATCCATTGTCCTTTCGGTTAAAAACTGTATGTTCTGAGTTCTGCCTTTAGCTGCTCCACCTGTCTTGCAACAGCTTCGGGAGCAGGACCTCCGTCCACATTTCTCTGCATTACGCAGGTATCGAGATTTATAGCAGAGTAAACGTCCTCGTCAAATACCTCCGAGAGCTTCTTGTATTCTCTGATATCAAGGTCCTCCAGAGTAGTGTCAAGCTCAATGCAGCGTGCAACGAGAGTTCCCGTTATCTTGTATGCGTCACGGAAGGGCAGTCCCTTCTTTACAAGATAATCCGCACAGTCGGTAGCATTGATAAAGCCCTTTGCAGCAGCTCTTCTCATATTGTCCTTCAGAACTGTCATTGTTCTGAACATAGGGATAAATGTGGAAAGACAAAGCTTAACTGTATCAACTGCGTCAAATATTGCTTCCTTATCCTCCTGCATATCCTTGTTATATGCCAGAGGAAGATTTTTCATCATGGAAAGGAGAGTCATAAGATCGCCGTAAACTCTGCCTGTTTTTCCTCTGATAAGCTCGGTGATATCGGGATTTTTCTTCTGAGGCATTATGGAGGAGCCTGTGGAATATGCGTCATCAAGCTCTATGAATTTGAATTCCCAGCTGCACCACATGATTATTTCCTCGGAAAATCTTGAAAGGTGCATCATAAGTACCGAGATCGCCGAAGCAAGCTCTATGCAGTAGTCACGGTCGGAAACGCCGTCAAGGCTGTTCATGGTGATATCCTCAAAGCCGAGAAGCTCAGCCACTCTTCTTCTGTTGAGAGGATATGTGGTTCCCGCAAGGGCACAGGAGCCGAGAGGCATTCTGTCCATGCGCTTTTTGCAGTCTGCAAGCCTGCCCAGATCTCTTGTGAGCATCTGTGCATATGCCATGATGTGATGCGCAAAGGTAACAGGCTGCGCTCTCTGGAGATGGGTATATCCCGGCATTACGGTATCATAATGCTCCTGAGCGGTATTCATTATGGTTTCGATAAGCTCATAAACAAGCTTTGATATCTCATCGCAGCTGTCTTTAAGATAGAATTTAATATCAAGAGCGACCTGATCGTTTCTGCTTCTTGCGGTGTGAAGTCTTTTTCCCGTATCTCCGAGTCTTTCGGTCAGCACCTGCTCAACGAACATATGGATATCCTCGGCAGCGGGGTCAAACTGAAGTGCCCCGCTTTCGATATCCGCAAGTATTCCTTTAAGTCCCTCAACGATCTTTTCGCTTTCAGAGCTTTCTATTATCCCCTGCTCCCCAAGCATAGTAGCATGAGCAACAGAACCTCTTATGTCATGGCTGTACATTCTTGCATCAAAGGAGATAGAAGAATTAAAGTCATTTACCTTTTCATCAACTTCCTTTGAAAAGCGTCCTGCCCACATCTTTGCCATATCATTTACATCCTTTCGGTATTATAATTATGCTGCGGTGTCAACAGCTTCCGTATCTGCACTCTGCTCGTTTTCGCCGCTTTCTTCTTCGGGATGTGCAGCACGGTATTCATCCTGCTCCGCTCTTGATTTCTCCCCGAAGCAGATAACATCATAGCCTGTGACCTCGTCAATACCCATTCTGCGGTACTCGGTTGCGCCGTTGTCATTTGTCATTGTAAGGATATTATCCTTGACCTCAATATAACAGCCTGCCTCATTGTCCACAACAAGCAAATTATCCTTTATCTCATAGGAATGCTCGTCAAATCCCGAATAACCATCATAGGGCTTATGGTAAATGAGCCTTCCGTCCTCGCAGAATTCCCACATAATATAGAATTTCCAATCTCCATTCTCAATAAACTCGGGACCATCTAAAGAACACCATACTCCGACGATGTCCTCCTTTAAATAGCCGTAATCGGGCTTTTCTTCTGTATCTTTACCGCACGCAGCAAAGAGAAACAGCGCTGCAAGCACGGATAATATTCCAAGTTTGATTTTCATTTTTCTCATATGGTTTTCTCCTGTTCAAATAATATTTCTATTCTATTATTCTGTATCTTTCCCGAAAATATGTATAACGCCGATAATATCCCATATGACAGTATGCCCGAAATAGATATTTCGGGCATTGATCTGTCAAAAAAGTAATAAAATTTTGCTTTATGCTGAAAATAAATATCCCATGCAAAAGAGTTTTGCTTTCAAACCAACGGGTTGGCTTAATCCGATCCGCTGATTACTTGCCTCTCTTCTGCTCAAGCTTTGCCTTAACGTGTGTGGGAAGACCGAAGATGTTGATAAATCCGCCTGCATCAGCCTGGTCGTAAACGTGATCCTCGTCAAATGTAGCAACCTCTTCATCATAGAGAGTATAGGGAGAGGTTATACCTGCGTTAATAACGTTGCCCTTGTAGAGCTTAAGCTTAACATCACCTGTAACAGTCTTCTGTGTTTCGGTAACGAATGCGCTCATTGCTTCACGGAGAGGTGTGAACCAGAGTCCGTTGTAAACGAGATCTGCAAACTTGATGGAAAGGTAGGACTTGATCCTTGCGGTTTCCTTGTCAATGCAGAGAGTTTCGAGAGCCTCATGCGCTCTGTAAAGGATAGTTCCGCCGGGTGTTTCATATACACCGCGGGACTTCATGCCCACAAGACGGTTCTCAACCAGGTCAACAAGTCCGATACCGTTCTCGCCGCCCAGCTTATTGAGTGTGGAAATAAGCTCTACACCGTTCATTTCTTTGCCGTCGATAGCTGTAGGGATACCCTTTTCAAAATGAATTGTAACATATGTAGCCTTATCGGGAGCCTTCTCGGGAGATACGCCCAGCTCCAGGAAGCCTTCCTTGTTATACTGAGGCTCATTTGCGGGATCTTCAAGATCAAGGCCCTCATGAGAAAGGTGCCAGATATTCTTGTCCTTGGAATAATTTGTTTCTCTTGTGATCTTAAGAGGAATGTTATGTGCCTCTGCGTAATCAATTTCCTCGTCACGGGACTTGATAGTCCATTCTCTCCAGGGAGCGATTATAGCCATGTCGGGAGCATATGCCTTGATAGCAAGCTCAAATCTTACCTGGTCGTTGCCCTTTCCTGTGCAGCCGTGGCAGATAGCGTCAGCGCCTTCCTTAAGAGCGATCTCGGCAATTCTCTTTGCGATGATAGGACGTGCAAAGGATGTTCCGAGGAGATACTTGCCCTCGTAAACAGCGCCTGCCTGAACTGTGGGATATACATAGTCCTGAATGAATTCTTCCTTAAGGTCCTCGATGTAAAGCTTGGAAGCGCCTGTCTTCTTAGCCTTTTCCTCAAGACCGTCAAGCTCTGTGCCCTGTCCTACATCGGCAGAAACAGCGATGACCTCACAGTTATTGTAGTTTTCCTTGAGCCAGGGAATAATGATAGAAGTGTCAAGACCGCCCGAATATGCCAGAACGACCTTCTTGATGTTTTCCTTATTGACTGCCATTTTAAATTACCTCCGTAATTATATTTTATCCGCTAAAAAAAGCAGAATGACGTACATTTATTGCACTGATACTAATTATACACCCTTTGCAGAAATTGTCAAGGCTTTATTGCATATTTTTCCTGTTTTTTGCAAAATATTCATTGACAAAATTTAAAAAATTTGTTAAATTGAAAG
>CAMAIG010000017.1 GCA_945835085.1 uncultured Ruminococcus sp.
AAACCGTGAGGGGAGGGGGAAGTCCGCATTTTTGTTGGGTTTAGTCCTTCCCCCTTCCCTTAGGTTGTCCTTTTGCATCCCCCGCCAAATGAACGAGATTTATTATCATAACAGAGAGCAGTAAAAATAAAAAAATCCCCCCGTACAGCTCCAGACAATAATCGTTGAAACAGTACAGAGGTAAAATGATTTTTCAAATTAAAGGACAAAAAACGCTCATCACAGCACACGCCTGCCTTACTCCGTCCACAGCCGCAGACATTATCCCGCCTGCGTAGCCTGCACCCTCGCCGCAGGGATAAAGCCCCTCCAGCGTCCTGCTGCACATATTCTCACCTCGTGGTATCCTAACGGGAGAGGAGGTGCGGGTTTCGGGGCCTGTAAGCACTGCACCACCGTCACCAAAGCATCTCATTCGTCGGGAAAATACACTAAGCCCCTCACGCATGGCGTCCGTTACGAAGGAGGGCAGGAATCTGTCAAAATCACATGGAGTTACGCCGCAGGCATATGTGGGAGAAACGCTTATTCCCGAAAGCTCTGCCCGCTTTTCAAGAAATGCCTTCACCGAACAGGCAGGAGCAGAATAATTCCCGCCCGCTGCCTTGAACGCTTCACGCTCTATCCTTCTTGCAAATTCAACGCCGTCAAGCACGCCGTTTCCGTAATCAGAGGGAGATACCGACACCACAAGAGCAGAGTTTGAATTTCTTCCATCTCTCGCAAATTCGCTCATGCCGTTTGTAACAACAGTATCTCTTTCACTCTGACTGGGCACCACCGTACCTCCCGGGCACATACAGAAGGTGTAAACGCCTCTGCCGTTTTTAGTGTAGCTCAGCTGATATTCACCCACAGGCAAAGCGGGGTCATTGGCATGAGCGCCGTAAAGACTTCGGTTCACCGCCTCCCGGGTATGCTCTATCCTTGCACCCACCGCAAAGGGCTTAGGCTCCATGGAAATCCCCCGTGAAAGGAGCATCTCAAAGGTGTCACGGGCGCTGTGACCGATGGCAAGGACAAGGGCGCTGACGGGTATCACCTCACTGCCGTTAACGGTTACGGAGCGTATTTTGCCGTTTCTCTCTCCGATGTCCGTGATGCATGAATCAAACCGCACCTCGCCCCCAAGGCTTATTATCTCCCGTCGAATATTTTTCACAACAGTCCTGAGCCTGTCCGTGCCAATATGAGGCTTTGCCTTGAAAAGTATTTCCTCCGGAGCGCCCATTTTTTCAAGCTCCGAGGAAACGTATCTGCAAAGAGGGTCTTTTATTCTCGTGGTAAGCTTGCCGTCGGAAAATGTTCCTGCGCCGCCCTCACCGAACTGCACGTTGGTATGCTCGTCAAACTCTCCCGTTTTCCAGAATTTCTCCACCTTTTCCGAGCGGCTGTCGCAGTCTGCACCCCTCTCAAAAATAAGGGGACGGTAGCCTGCACGGGCAAGGACCAGCCCTGCAAACATTCCCCCGGGTCCAAAGCCAGCAACGGCTATCCTGCCATCGGGAAGGGTCTTTCCCGTTATCTCAGGCTCAAAGGGAGCGATATCCACAAGGGTGCAAAAATCCTTTGAGCGGCATATTTTTTCCTCCAGACCTTTGCTTTCAAGCTCTGCCCACACCGAGGAAACTGTCTTTATGTCATTATGCTTTCTTGCGTCAAGAGATATCCTGTGAATGCCCGTGGTAACAGCCTGACGTGGGAGAATACCTGCCTTTTTCAGAGCAAGGCTTATTATCTCACCATGCTCCGTGCCCACAGGTGCGGGAATATTCTGAATGATGACTGCCATTATAAAAATCCTCCGCTATTCGTGATTTGCGCTGAAAATATCCGCAACCTCATTGATGGTGATATATGCGGAGCTGTCGATATCATGAACGATATCCTTCATTTTTCCTATCTGGAACCTGTTGATAACGAAATAGACAATGGTGCAGCTTTCCTTGGAATAGCCGCCCATTGCGGGGATAGTGGTAACACCGCTGCCGAAAGCCTCCGACAGTGCCCTTGTGACGCCCTCGGGGTCATGGGTAACGATAAATGCAGCCTTTGAACGGCTAAGACCCTCCACGATAAAATCAAGGGTCTTTAGCGCCGCAAAATAGGTCACAATGGAATATAGGGGAAGAATCCAGCTGTTAAGGATAATTCCGCAGATAATGTAGAGAATGACGTTATACGCCATGACAAAGGAGCCGACAGAAATGCCGAGCTTTCCCGAGAAGATGATTGCCAGCACCTCAATGCCGTCGATAGCGCCGCCGAATCTTACCGCAAGACCGCTTCCCACGCCCGATATCACGCCGCCGAAAACCGCACAAAGCAGCAGGTCTGTACCCGCCAGTGGAGATGCCAGTGTAACGTCAATGGGCAGCACGTCCGTTATTAGCCATGCGCCAACAGAGTACATCGCAACGGTGTAGATAGCATAAAGGGTAAAGTTCACGCCCTGCTTTTTCAGCCCGTAAAGAAACAGGGGGACGTTCAGAAGAATAAGCAGCAGGGACATGGAAATATAATCGGGAGTAAGCTGTGAAATGAGCATTGATGTTCCCGAAATGCCGCTGTCATAAAGATTTACGGGCATAAGAAAAATCGTTATTCCAAAGGCGTTTACAAGCCCCGCTATGGTAAGAAAGAGGAAATTTACAGGCTTTAGCTTTTTAAGCTCCGCTGCCGCCCGCAGAATAAGCTCATTCTGCCTTTTCTGCTTTTTCTTAGGTTTATTTTTCATATACTCTCCTACGTTTTAAGGTTTCTTATGTAATGGAAAAGATACTGCTGAGCGATGCCCTCATTGCCCTTTACGCAAAGTGGCAGCCCATTGGGATAATACTGCTCATTTACCCGCTTTATCCACACGTCCACGGGATAAGCGTCTGTGCGGTACATTCCGAAAAGCAGAACGCACATTGCCACCTTAGGACCGATGCCCTTGACAGTCATAAGCTCCCCTGCAGCCTTATCAAGGGGCAGACCTTTGACCCTCTCAATATCAAGGCTTCCCGAATTCACACGCTCCGAGCAGTCAGCGATATACTTTGCTCTGAATCCTGCTCTGAGAGGTGCAAGCTCCTCGGGAGTAACGCCCTTCATCGCAGAAAAATCGGGAAATCCCCCGTACATCTCGCAGAGCCTTCCGATTATCCCCTTTATTCTCGGGATATTGTTGTTCTGGGAGAGTATGAAGGAGATAAGACATTCCTCGGCGTCCTGCCTGAGAAGCCTTATGCCCGCACCGTATTCACAGGCTTTTTTAAGGGTTTCGTCCTCACAAAATCGGCGTTTCAGCTCGCCGTAATCAGTACTGAGGTCGAAATAATCTAGCCACACCCCGAGAAAATCTTCCTCGCTGACATTATGGAGGATAAACTCGCCCTTACCGTATTCCTTTTCCGATATCATAAGGGGGATATTTTTGAAAAAGCCCTTGTATGTGCGGAAATAGTCCGAGGGTATGCTTTCCCAGCGGAATGCTTGTCCGCAGTCAAGAGTATCGTCCAGGGAAAGCTCCCTTTCATGCAGTATTATGTCACTGCCGCTTACTTTATAATCCATATGTGCTCCATTAATCAATTATGTATGGCTCGTCAAAAACAGCCATGTATTTTGGTGGGACTGCCTTGTTGCGGTGCAGCCTGCCGAAAAGCCACATTCCGAAGGCGGCAGTGCCCTTTAACTCGTCAAAATAAACATTAAGCCTGTTCATGATAGGCACCTTTCTGTCCGTGTTCAGAAACTCCGCAATTGAGGCAGGTGGCTCATGGGTGATGATGAAATCTGCCTTGTTTCCCTTTTGTGAAATAAGCTCCTTAAAGCCTTCAAGCTCCCCTTCACCGGGAAGAGTGCGGGCAAGGGCAGGATTTTCGTTAAGAGAATCGGGGTCCTCCTGCTGTCCGCCGCCGCAGACTATGAAGCTTTTCCCGTCTATCTCAAATATCCCCGGCATCAGCATATAGAGATTGCCGCCCAATGCCCTTGCTCTGCCCCCAAGAAGGGTCGTTTCGGGATATTTTTCCAGCAGCTCGGGATTGTCGTGGCTGCCTGTGATAAAAAGGGTGGTGAATTTCTTTGAGCCTATTTTTCTGAGAACAGCACTTTCCTTTTCGGAGCCGTCCCAGACAAACCCGAAATCCCCCGCAATAAATAGATAGTCCCCCTTTTTCAGCGACCTTATCCTTTTATGCGAAAAGCGGCTGTAATCTCCGTGTGTATCGGAAATCACGCATATCATGCTGATACCCCCTGCCTGACATTGATTTGTTTATCAAATATCCCGAAAGCACATAATGCCTCCGGGATATCCTGTCAAAAATGTATGGTTATTACTGCATAGCTTCGATAAATTCAAATCTCGGCTTGATGCTTCCGTGGTCGTTAACGTCCTCAAGGAACATATTGAGAGGACGCACCCATACCTTAGGCTTGTCATATATCTGCATATAAACGACCATTTCCTCGCAGCTTTCGTGGTCGTGAGCCACATTCAGCACCACATAATCGCCGCCCTTGAAATGCCTGTAATGACCGCCGATAACGATCTTTCTTCCCTGAGGTACACCGACAGAGGGAGTGCCCTTCTGAACGGGTGCAGTTGTGGGAGCGGGTGCTTCTTCCTTAACAGGCTCGGTCTTGACAGGCTCCGCAGGCATTGGAGCGGGAGTGGAAACGGGAGCAGCCACAGGCTTTTCCTCCTGCTTCGGAGCGGGAAGATTTGCGTCCACAAGTATCATAGAATGATTTTTGGGAACGGTAATGCTTGCGTTTGAGCCGTTTACATCAAAGCACCTGCCTGTAAGACGGTCTGCAAGTCGGCTGTATTTGCTGTTGAAATTGAAGGTGTAGTCGCCGTCGCTGATGTTAAGTGCGATATATACCACCTGACCGTCCAGCTCGCGCTGATAGAGGAAGGTCTGGTTTTTGAGGTCTATTTTTTTGTAAGCACCCGACTGGAGAGCGGGCAGCTCGCTTCTTATTGCACCCAGCGCCGAGATATGAGCAAGGAGAGCGTCGTCACGTCCGGGAATGTCATCAAGCTCCAGGCATGGACGTATAGCTATATCCGCATCTGCACCCCTGCCCTTAGCGCCCTTGATGCCGAACTCGCTTCCGTAATAGATGGAGGGAACGCCGTACATGGTGTACATAAGGGTATAGCAGCAGCCTATCCTGTCATAATCGGTGAGCTGGCTTGCAAGCCTTGCAACGTCGTGGTTATCCACAAAGTTGTACATATAGATGTCGCCGTACTGACCCAGCTGATACTCGATGGAATGTGCTATCTCAAAATAGTTGCGGTCGTTGTGTGAGGAATAAATTCCCTTGTAGCACTGATAATTTGTAACGCAGTCGAACATCTCGGGATTAGCCCAGCGGCGGTAGTCACCGTGGATTATCTCGCCCATGAGCCAGAAATCGGGCTTCATATTACGGGTAAAGGTATGTATCCTCTTGATAAAATCATTGTCAAGGCAATCGGCAGCGTCGAAACGGATACCGTCGATATCCCACTCGTCTATCCACATTTTAACAGCGTCAAGGAGATATTCAACCACCTCGTTGTTTCTGAGATTGAGCTTTACAAGGTCATAGCAGTTGTTCCAGCCCTCATACCAGAAGCCGTCGTTATAGGGGGAATTGCCGCCGAAATTAAGATTGCAGAACCAGCCGCAGTAGCGGGAATTGTTACGGTTTGCACAAACGTCCTTAAAAGCGGCGTGCTCTCTGCCCACATGATTGAAAACTCCGTCGAGAATTACTCTGATGCCGTTGTCATGGAGAGCCTTGCACACGTCCTTGAAATCCTCGTTGGTGCCGAGGCGTGCGTCAATTTTCTTGTAATCGGTGGTATCGTAGCCGTGAGCCGCAGACTCAAAGATAGGTCCGAGGTATACTGCATTTATGTGCATTGATTTGAGATGGGGCACCCACTCAATTATTTTTCTTATCCTGTGCTGCTCCGAGGTGCATTCGGCTCTTGTGCGTTCACAGCCGCAGAAGCCCATGGGATAGATGTGATAAATAGCGGACTTTTTTATCCACTGAGGAGAATTTGACATTATAAGTCACCCTTTCCGATAAACATAAGAAACAGAGCAGCCCGCACCGTTTCTCCAACAATTGTTATACATTATATCACATAATCGCCTTTTTGGCAATAGTTGATTTATACAAACTGCATAATGCACAATATTGTCTATAAAATTTCGGCAATGCAAATAATTATTATGATGATAAAAAGAGGGGAAAGTTAATATTTTTTGAAAAATCGGTCTGTGCCGGTGAATGAGAAGTTGACATATCAATTGCAATCGGCTATAATAAAGGAAAAGGAGGGAGAAAAATGATCTATACTCCCATGACAAAGCTGGCACTCATAACCGCATTCAAAGCCCATGAGGGTCAGACCGACCGCAGCGGACTGCCTTATATCTTCCACCCCTATCACCTGGCAGAGCAGATGACAAACGAAACCGAAACCGCCGCTGCCCTTCTCCATGACGTAATCGAGGACACGGACATGACAGCCGATGACCTGAGAAGCGCAGGCATTTCCGAGGAAATAATCACCGTTGTGACCCTTCTTACCCATGAGGAGGGGACGGACTATTTCGATTACGTCCGCAGGCTGAAGGACAACCCCGCCGCAAGAGCCGTGAAGCTTGCAGACCTTGCCCATAACAGCGATACCACCCGCCTTGATACCGTCACTCAGCACGACCTTGACCGCCTTGAAAAATACAAAAGGGCACGCAGGATAATTCTTGGGGAGGAGGACTGAAATGAAGCTTATCCATACCTCCGACCTCCATATCGGCATATCCCTTTTCGGTGAGGATCTGCTTCCCTATCAGGAGGAGATCGGCAGAAAAATTTCCGCCTGTGCAAAAAAGCACAATGCGGACTGCATAATTATTTCTGGAGATGTTTTCGACAGCGCCGTGGTATCCGCAGAAGCGGTGAAATGCTGGGACAGGCTTTGCACAGGGCTTTTTTCGGGCGAAAGCAGGATACCCGTTATCGTTATTTCGGGAAATCATGACTCTGCACCAAGGCTTTCCGTCTGCTCGGAGCTGCTTGAAGGAGCGGGACTTTATATCAGGGGCAGCTTTCGTGACTATCTCCGTCCCGTAAAGGTTTGTGACAGCGAAATATACTGTATTCCCTATTTCAGCCTGTCCGAGGTAAAAGCGGTTTTCCCCGATAATGAGATAAATACCGTAACAGACGCATTTGCAGTTCTGACGGAGAATATCCGTGCCGCATGGGACCCCGGAAAAAAGCATATCATAGCCGCTCATTGCTTTGCCGCAGGAGCGTCCCTTTCGGAAAGCGAGCGGGCTTCAAAGGGAGCGGTCATATCCGCAGGAGGGGCACAGATGGTTTCCGCAGATGTGTTTGCAGGCTTTGAATATGCGGCTCTCGGTCATCTTCACCGTCCCCAGACCGTGAAATGCCCTGCCGACACCGGCTGCACCGTAAGATACAGCGGAACGCCCCTGCCCTATTCATTTTCCGAAGCGGAGCATGAAAAGAGCATAAGCGTTTTTGATACAGATACGGGAGAGCTTTGCCTTGAGCCTTTTGAAAGCACTCTGTCCCTTGTGAATGTGAAGGGGACCTTTGAGGAGATAATGTCCCGTGAGAATGTGCCAGAGAACGCATTTGTGAGGGTCGAGATAACAGACCGTGCCTCAGCGGCGGGAATATACAACACCGTCAAGGAAAAATATCCCCGTGCCCTCAGGATAGAATGCAGCCATGCCCCAGTTTATACCGCTTCCCCCACTTCTCCCTCGGAGGTGGAGGAGCTGTCCCCCGAGGAGCTGGCAGAGCGTTATATCCGTGAGAAATTCGGCAGGGAAATGACCGATGAAATGAGGCAGTGGCTTGCAAAGGCAGACAGATAGTATCAGTATGTTATTGGATAGTCCCCTGTGATCCTGATATCAACAAGCTCCGTTTTCAGGTCGTCATTTATTGATATGATGTAGAGGGTGATGACGGTGGTGCCGTCCACGCTTTCCATGACGGAAATGTTCTCGGTGCCGGGACTTGTGGCACGAAAATACAGCATATCCTCAGAGCCTTCCTCCATAAGCTCCATGTTGTCAAACATCACCGAGCAGCTGATAAATCCCCGGGGCTTGATTATGGTGAAAATGTCCTCCACAGCCTCGGCGGGGGTCACGGGGCAGCAGTCCTCTGCGGCACAGACCTCATTGTAATAGTCCTTGAACCCATCGACTGTCATATTGCTGTCAGGTATTAGCCCCGCAAGAAATGCGGCTAACAGCAGCAGCTTTTTTATCATATTATCATGCTCCTTTACTATGGATCTTACTTAATATACAACCGAGAACAGTAAAATTTTTCATTTTCTTCGAAAAAAACGGCAAAATGTGGTTTGTTAATAAAAAAGTTACATTTTGAATTGACGAAATGACGAAAAACCTCTTTACAAATTGTACGTTATGTTATATAATTTACTTTATGTAGAGATTGTTTTTTGAACGTAGTTTCTTTATATACACAAACTGCCGGGAGGTGCTTATGTGAATACGGATTTCCCCCGTATAATCACGCTTCTGCGCAAAGAGCGCAATATAAGTCAAAAGCAGGCGGCAGCCGATTTGGGCGTATCTCAGGCGCTTCTTTCCCACTATGAAAAGGGAATAAGAGAATGTGGTCTTGATTTTCTTGTAAAAACAGCCGATTATTATAATGTATCATGCGATTATCTGCTCGGAAGATGTGCAGAGCCTATGGGAAGTCCGGGACAGGCTCAGAAGCAGGAGCAGACGGTTCAGTCGGGAGCAGAGCCGCTCAGTGGTCTGCAGAAGATGATAGTTGATTCGCAAAGGCTGATTTTCTCCATGCTCAAAAGGCACAGCGATTCCGCCCTCGAAAAAGAGGTCTGCGGATATCTCAGTCTTGCCGTTTACCGTATATTCCGCGTGATATATTCTGCCAATCAGAAGAACGACCGCCGCTTCTTCACAGTTGACACTCCCGCTGCAGACGGCTTTACCCTGTCGGCAATGGAGCTGAAAAAGGCAAAGGCGGAGGCTGCCGCAAAGAACGGCACAATGCAGAGCGCTTCTATTACTACTAACTCCATTTCGGAGGATTACCCCGAGTATGCGTCGTCCCTGCTAAATGGCATCAAGCAGTGCGAGGAGATGGTTTCCGCCGTTTCCCGTTTAGACGATAATTCATAAACGGTTTAAGCTATACTTGCGAAAATAGCCGCTGTGACTGTTTTCTTATCCGCTCATAAGGACTGCCCTCCTTGTGAGCGGTTTTTTTGTATCTGTATTAGGAGAAGCTGAACAGAACTTTTGTAATATTACCAAAAAAACGAATATGTTTCGGTGCAAAATGACGATATATATGAACTTTCTGTAAACATTGGCATTTAGATGAAATTTTTTTGCCTTCTGAATCGTTTACTTATCAGAACAGTGAAACAGGAGGCAATAAATATGATCGAAAATAATTTTACAGATAAAAAAATCTTTTCCGAATATGCCGAGCGTCCCAATGTGATGATTTGCGATACACGGAGAGAAGGTGACGGCAGACTTGCGGAGCTTCTCATGCGTGAGGAAATAAATGTTTTTGAAACCAAAAGCCTTGGGAATGATTTTCTCGCAAACGCTCCCGCAAACGGCTGGCATATGGCAGTTATCAGGGACGGTGGCATTGCACAGCCCGCATTCGACGAGCTTGCAAGGATACGCAGTAATTCCGATATCCCCATAATCACCGTTTCCGACGAATGCAGCGAGATATACAGGATAATGGCGCTCAGCAAGGGTGCAGACGCCTGCATGGACGCAGGGGAGTTTGGTGCATATGAATTCAAGGCAAGGATAGTTTCCATGCTAAGGCGGAGTCTTAGGCTTTATGCTCCCGGCACCTGCGGCAGAGATGTGCTCAGAAACGGCGATATCACCATAAACCGCCGCCGCAGAGAGGTATTTTCCTGTGGTGTAAAGATACGCCTTACCGCCATAGAATACGGCATTGTGGAGTATCTAATGGAAAACTGCGGCTCGGTATGTGCCATTGACGACATTTACCGTGAGGTATGGCATGAAAATCCCTTTTCGGTGCGAAAGACTGTGGTTGAGCATATCAGGCGGATACGCTGCAAGCTGGAGCCCGACCCCCACAATCCATGCTATATAAAGGCTGTTTTCGGGGTTGGCTACAAGATGGAAAGAGCAGGATAATTTGCTTTTAATATTTACTCTCCTATTTTTAAATAAGGCTCGGATATTAAGTCCGGGTCTTATTTTTTCGCCTTTGCTTTTATTATTACTATTAATCGTTACCGAGCCGCAAAACTTAATAATTATCTCTATTTCCCCAACGAGATGGCTGCATCGGCTCGCTGCCGAGTTTGGTGCTAATGCTATTTGCTATTTAACGTTACCGAGCCGCAAAACTTAATAATTATCTCTATTTACCCAACGAGTTGGCTGCAGCGACACGCTGCCGAGTTGGGTGCAGCGGCCTGCTGCCTGCAAAAAAATGGGGCTGCCGCATATTTGCAGCAGCCCCGAAGGGAGAGCGTTATTAAACTCTGAACATGAGATCGCCGTATGTGGGGAAGGGCCAGATCTCCTCGGGAGTGATGGTTTCCAGCTCGTCTGCGGAAGCTCTGAGGCTCTGCATAGCGCTGAATACGGTTTCTCTGAAATATCTTGCACAAGCCTCTGCGCCGTCAGTGTCACCTGCTCCGATAACAGCCTTGTCAAGGACCTCAATTCCCTCATAGATAGCGGAGTTAAGGGCAGAAACCTTCTCAGCCATCTTCTTTTCAAGGTCGGCAGGAATACCTGCGGCGGTCTTTTCGTTAACGGACTTTGCAAGTCTTGCTGCAAACTTCAGGCCTGCGGGAAGTATCTGCTTCTTAGCCATGTCAAGCATTGTAAGAGCCTCAATGTTCAGTATCTTTGAATAGTTTTCAAGAATTACCTCGGTTCTGGACTCAAGCTCATTCTTGGTATATACCTTGAACATCTCAAACATCTTGACGTTCTTTTCATCGGTGTAGTGAGGAACAGCGTCAACGGTGGAAACGTAGTTGGGAAGACCTCTTCTTGCAGCCTCCTCCACCCAGCTTGCATCATAGCCGTTGCCGTTGAAGATTATCCTCTTGTGCTTCTTGATGGTTTCGATAAGAAGCTCATTCAGCTCGCTCTTGAAATCGGCAGCTTTTTCAAGCCTGTCAGCAAATTCTTTGAGAGAGTTTGCAACGATAGTATTAAGGATAGTGTTTGTGCAGGCAATGGTTTCGGAGGAGCCAAGGCTTCTGAACTCAAACTTGTTTCCTGTAAATGCAAAGGGAGATGTTCTGTTTCTGTCGGTGGTATCCTTGGGGAAGTTGGGGAGCGCTTCAACACCGATAACGAACTCCTCGTTTGCACCTTCCTTTATCATTTCGCCGGACTCCAGAGCATCAAGTATCTGCTGCAGCTCGCTGCCAACGAAGATGGACATGATTGCGGGAGGTGCCTCATTAGCGCCCAGACGGTGGTCATTGCCTGCAGAGGCAACGGAAAGTCTGAGAAGATCGGCATTTTCATCAACAGCCTTGATGATAGCCGCAAGGAATGTAAGAAACTGGATATTGTCCTTGGGGTTCTTGCCTGGGTCGAGAAGGTTCTGACCCAGGTTTGTGGAAATGGACCAGTTATTGTGCTTACCTGAGCCGTTAACGCCTGCAAAGGGCTTTTCGTGAAGGAGGCATACAAGACCGTGCTTTAAAGCCACCTTTTTCATTATCTCCATGGTAAGGGCGTTCTGGTCAGCAGCCACGTTTGATGTTGTGAAGATAGGAGCCATCTCGTGCTGAGCGGGAGCAACCTC
>CAMAIG010000018.1 GCA_945835085.1 uncultured Ruminococcus sp.
TTTTTTCTGAAAAAACGGTCATGCGTTATGTTCTGCTTTCTATCAATATTTATTTGGTCAGCCCTTGAGGTATTCCACAAAATTGTCCATTGCCTGCTTTATCTGCTTGAAGATATTGTCGTTACTGTTCGATATTTCGGCAATGTTTCCGCTTTCAAGGCTGATATATTCAATCTGGGATTTGTTGAGCTTCTGCATTCCCAGGACGTTTTCAGCATAGTTTTCCACTGCCTTCTGGGAGCTTTTCTGCTCAAGCTCTGTTTTCATTCTTGTGTTTTCCTGTTCAAGCGCCAATACCTGTGCTTCCTCGTTAACTATGGCTGCGTGAACTGCGGCGATGTCTGCTTTTGAGGAAATGCACAGCGAAAGAAGCGCTCCCGCTGCTGCTATAAGAATTACTGCAAGTATTGCTGCAGGTGTTTCCGAAGGCTTCTTTGCTGCCTTGGGAGTTATATTCTTACGCTGTCTGGCACGTTCATCCCGTGCCTCGTAGCGTGAAAGATCATAGGCAAGATTAGAATTTCTTTCTGCCATAGGGCTCATCCTCTCTTTTTATACTGTCAGAGCTTTTCGATTATCCTGAGCTTTGCGCTGCGGCTCCTGGGGTTTGCTTCAAGCTCTTCGGGTGTGGCTTCATAGGGCTTTTTGTTTACAAGCCTTCCCTTGGGTGTGTTCCCGCATATGCATACGGGAAAGTCCGGCGGACAGGTACAGCCCCTGCACCATGATGCAAATCTCTGCTTTACTATCCTGTCCTCCAATGAATGGAAGGTGATTATGCAGAGCCTGCCGCCCTTATTTAAAAGCCCGAATGCTTCGTCAAGGGCTTTGTCGAGATGCTCAAACTCGTTGTTAACGGCGATCCTTATCGCCTGAAAGCTTTTTTTGCAGGGGTTTTTCTCCCGCCTGAACTTTGCAGGGACCCCTTCCTTGATTATTTCCGCAAGCTCCAGGGTGGTTTTTATGGGCTTTTCGCTGCGATGGCTTACTATTGCCTCGGCGATGCGGGGTGCGAATTTTTCCTCCCCGTACTCATAAAGTATCTTTGTGAGCTGCTCCTTTGACCAGGTATTAACAATATCCTCGGCGGAAGTTCCCTCCTGTGACATTCTCATATCGAGGGGGGCGTCGGCGTGGTAGGAAAAACCTCTTTCGGCGGTATCGAGCTGGTGTGATGACACTCCCAGATCGAGAAGTATGCCGTCTGCTCCGCTTATGTTAAGCTCTGCGGCAATTTCCGATATCTCGTCGTAATTTCCTCTTACCACTCTTGCGGGAAGCTCCTTCAGACGCTCCGAAGCGATCTTAACTGCATCGGGATCACGGTCTATGCCTATGAGCTGACCTCCCGAAAGCCTTTTTGCTATCTCACGGGAATGACCCGCTCCTCCGCAGGTGCCGTCAAAATATATTCCGTCGGGCTTTATTTCAAGCCCTTCTATGCATTCTTTAAGAAGCACGGGGATATGTGTGAATTCCATTGGATATTGTCCTTTTATCAGAATGCCAGTGAATCGAGGGCAGCTGCCAGCTCTTCATCGGAGAATTTGCTGTTGTTCTCCTCATAGCGTGCGGTGTCCCAGATCTCGGCACGGTTCAGGTTTCCGATAACGGTTATGTCATGCTCAAGCCCTGCGTGCTCACGCAGATTCTGGGGGATAAGAATGCGTCCCTGCTTATCTGCTTCGGCTATTACGGCGTTTGCGGCATATTTTCTTATCGCCTGCTTTGCCAGAGGGCCTGACAGCGTTCTCAGCTGCTCGGTGAATTTTGCCCATTCCTCGGAAGAATAAACGTAAAGGCAGCCTTCAAGACCTATTGTGATGACAAAGCCAAGTCCAAGCTGATCACGGAGCTTGTTGGGAAACGCCATTCTGCCCTTGGCATCCATTACATGGTTATAGGTGCCCATGAGAGGTGCGTTCATTGTCATCAGTCCTTTCCGTTCAAGATGGGCGGGCGGGATTTCAACATCGGTTTCAACAGCCTGTTGAAAATCACCACTTTTCACCCTAAAATGGGGTAATTTCACCACTATGATAATTATACAATATATGTTACCGAATTGCAACCTTTTAGAAGAAATTATTAGATAAATAAATCAAAAAATTTCCCCGACTTTTTTAAGCATTTTGACCAATTAATTTAAGCCAAATGTATAATTATAGCGAATATTGCTTACTGTATAATTATTAAGGTCTGTTACTGCGGTGGTGACGGGTGGTGAATTTTTTTCATTTTCCACGGTTTTTCAGGTTACCGTTTTGTAATATCTGTGACTGTTTTTTAACCGTTTTTGCTTGCGGCGGGAGGATATAATGAAAAAAGCCACGCTGCGGATAAACAGCGTGGCTTTTAAAACTATTTCTCAGATTATTCCATGTGGTCTTCGATGTACTTTACGATATCGCCCACAGTCTTGATGTTTGCTACTGCTTCATCGGGGATCTCAATATCATACTCTTCCTCAAGGGACATTACGAGATCTACTACGTCAAGTGAATCTGCTCCGAGATCGTCCTGAATGTTAGCCTCGGGAACGATAGCATTTGCGTCCTCGGGATTGAGCTGATCCTGGATTATTTCCTTTACCTTATCAAATACCATTTGATTTTCCTCCTTGTATTTAAAGCATTTATAATAAAGACATTGGTTGTCCTTACTTCATTGTTTGGAAAGCTATTCTGTGAACTCTCCTATTTTTCTAAATTTATTATATCGTTCATTAAGCAAAAGGTCAATATTTTTTGCAATTTTGTTATTCAGCGATTTAGCCAAAAATTCTGATATATTTTCGGCAGTTGTTTCGGGGTCGTTATGTGCCCCGCCGTCAGGCTCGGGAATTATTGCTTCCGCAACCCCAAGTGCCACTGCGTCCTCTGCTGTTATACGCATGATATTGCAGGCTTCTTCCTCCCTTGTGGCGTCCTTCCAGAGTATGGACGCAAAGCCACGGGGGGAGATCACCGAATATGATGCATTCTCAAGCATTGCAAGCTCGTCGCACACGCCCAGAGCCAATGCGCCGCCGCTTCCACCTTCTCCCAGAACTATGGAGATAACGGGAGTTTTCAGAGTCATGAACTCTGCAAGATTTTTTGCAATTGCTTCGCCCTGTCCCCGCTTTTCCGCTGCAACTCCGCAGAACGCTCCCGGAGTGTCTATGAAGCAGATAACGGGTCGGTGAAATTTCTCTGCCTGCCTTGCAAGCCTCAGCGCCTTGCGGTAGCCCTCGGGATGGGGCATGGCAAAATTCGAGTTTTTATTTTCATAGATATCTCTGCCCTTTACCTCGGCTATTACCGTTACGGGCATTCCGTGAAATCTTCCCACGCCTCCGAGTATCGCTCCGTCATCTCCGAAAAGACGGTCACCGTGGAATTCATAGAAATCGGTGAATATAAGGGGGAGATAGTCCCTGATAGTGGGACGGTTTTTATGCCTTACTATCTGAAGGCGGTCAAAGGGAGTTATGTCCAGGGTCTTTTCCATATCATCTGCCATCGGTCATATCCTCCATTTTCTGCGAGGGTCTGTGCAGCCTGATAAGGTGTGCAAGGGTCCTGCGCATATTCTTTCTGTCACAGATAAGGTCTACAAAGCCGTTTTCAAGCATGAATTCCGCTGACTGAAAGTCCTCTGGAAGCCTTTGCTTGATAGTGCCTTCTATTACTCGTCTGCCTGCAAAGCCCACAAGTACCTTAGGCTCTGCGATTATAATATCACCAAGAGATGCGAATGACGCTGTTACGCCCCCTGTGGTGGGGTCTGTGAGGACTGTGATATATAATCCGCCTGCTTCCGAAAGCCTTGCTGCGGCACCGCTTGTCTTTGCCATCTGCATAAGGGAAACAAGTCCCTCCTGCATTCTTGCTCCGCCCGATGCGGTGAAGAGTATCAGCGGGAGATTCATTTCCGCTGCCCGCTCAAATGCTCGGGTGACCTTTTCTCCCACAACGCTTCCCATGGACGCCATCATAAAATGTGAATCCATTATGCCAATAAGGCAGCGCTCGCCATGAATGGTACATTCACCCGTTACCACTGCTTCACAAAGCCCTGTTTTATCCTGCATTGCGCTTATCTTGCCCTCATAATCGGGGAAGTCTATGGGGTTAAGACTGCTCATGCCCTTATCGTATTCGATAAAGCTGCCGCTGTCACAGGTTATGGCTATTCTGTCCTTTGCGCTTATTCGGCTGTGGTAGCCGCACTCGGGACAAACCCATTTATTCTCTTCAAGCTGCTCATATCCGCAGCTGCATGAGCATCTCGGACACTTGAACATTGGCACCGATGATGCATCAGCGGATTTTTCCTTTTCATTGTCATCGCCGTTGAATCGTGCGGTGACAACCTTGAACAGATCCTCTAACAATCTATTCGCCTCTATTCCAATTATTTTTTATGTTACATACTGTATAAATGCTAAGGGCAGGCATATTACCATGGTTATTATCCCTGCGGTCTTGCCGCCCTTTTCGTCGAATTTAAGCATCGCTCCGCCTATGACTGTGCCGATTATCCCGTTTATGAATACGGACAGCAATATTGCTATGAGCATTATCCACCAATAGCTGTACCAATAGGTCTTTTTTAGTCTGACTCCTTTTATCAGCAGCTTTGAGCGTTTATCTTCCTCAAGCTCTACTGCCTTGGGAACGCCGTATTCGCTTACTACCGTATCGGGAGCAACATAATTGTCGCCGTAATCGGGACGCTCATAGGGGATAACATCTGCATAGGGATTAACCTTTTCGCTGCGCTTTGGCGGCTCGGAAAAGGTTTTCGGAACAAATTCCTCTCCGTTTGTGGAAGCAAGCTCCGGCGCCTTTACATCGGCAAGGGCGGAGGGCTGTTCATCGGGGGTATCGTCCTGGGCGATCTCCTCGGCGGTGATATTTTTATCGGGGGCAGTGTCCTCAATGATACCGCAGTCAAGACACATTCCGCCTACGGTATTTTTTCCGCATCTGGGACAGATATGGGGCATATCATCACTCCCTATTTTTTCAGCTTTCTGCCAAGATAGCCTATGTCGTATTTTCCTGATTCAAAAACGCTGTCCCGTATAAGTGAGAGCTGGAAATCAATATTTGTGTCAACTCCGTCAACTATGAACTCTGCAAGCGCCCATTTCATCTTTGCTATGGCGTCCTCTCTTGTGGGAGCATATACAATGAGCTTTGCTATCATGCTGTCATAATACGGGGGAATGGTGTAGCCCTGATAAACGGAGCTGTCCACACGGATACCGGGACCTCCGGGAATGTGGAGGGCTGTTATCCTGCCGGGACAGGGACGGAAATTGAACTGAGGATTTTCCGCATTTATACGGCACTCGATGGAATGACCTCTGATTGCGATATTTTCCTGCCTGAAGGGAAGTGCTTCCCCTGCGGCGATCTTTATCTGCTGCTTTACAAGGTCTATTCCCGTTACCGCTTCGGTTATCGGGTGCTCCACCTGTATTCTGGTATTCATTTCCATGAAATAGAAATTTCTGTTCTCGTCTACGAGGAACTCAATGGTTCCCGCATTTCGGTAGCCGCATACCTTTGCTGCCGCAACGGCTGCACGTCCCATTTTTTCTCTGAGTCCCGGAGTCATAATGGGGGAGGGGGTTTCCTCCAGCACCTTCTGGTTGCGGCGCTGCATGGAGCAGTCACGCTCGCCCAGATATACTGCATTTCCGAAATTATCCGCAAGTATCTGCATTTCTATGTGCTTGGGGTTTACGATAAACTTTTCCATGTAAATGGAATCGTCGCCGAAGTAGTTGAGCGCTTCCTGCTTTGCGGCTGTGACCGCTGCTTCAAGCTCCTCGGGACGTTCTACAAGACGAATGCCTCGTCCGCCGCCGCCTGCCGACGCTTTTACCATGAGAGGACAGCCTATTTCGCTGCACAGCCTTTTTGCCGCTGCCATGTTGGGCACTGCACCGTCGGAACCGGGTATTACGGGCACGCCCGCTCTTTTCATGGTTTCCTTTGCCGCTGCCTTATCTCCAAGCATTCTTATGGACTTTGGAGAGGGGCCGATAAAGGTTATGCTGTTCTTTTCAAGAAGCTCGGCAAAATCCGCATTCTCTGAGAGAAAGCCGAAGCCCGGATGTACTGCCTCCGCTCCTGTTTTTTTGCACGCTTCTATTATCGCCGCTGTGTTAAGATAGCTGTCCTTTGTTGCGGGAGGACCTATGCACACGGTTTCGTCGGCTATCTTTGCATGGAGAGCATGAGCGTCTGCTGTGGAATGGACTGTTACAGTATGAATGCCCAGCTCACGGCAGGCTCTTATTATTCTTACCGCGATTTCGCCGCGGTTTGCGATAAGTACCTTCTTAAACATTTTACGTTCATAGCCTTTCGCTTATTTTATAGCAAAGGTGATCTCAGCCGATACTGCCTTTTCCCCGTTTACGGTGCAGGTGCCTACGCCTACTCCGATAGGACCCTTTATCTTAACTATCTCGACCTCGATCCTGAGTCTGTCCCCGGGAACTACCTGTCTGCGGAACTTTGCTTCCTTTATACCGCCGAAAAATCCGATCTTGCCCTTGTTTTCGGGAAGGGTGAGCATTGCGGTGCAGCCTGCCTGTGCCATCATCTCGACCATCAGCACTCCCGGTACTACGGGATAATCGGGGAAATGTCCCTTGAACCAGAATTCATCGGGGGTCATATTCTTATATGCCACAACTCGCTTTCCGGGTTCAAGCTCCTCGATCTCGTCGATAAGCATGAAGGGGTCACGATGTGGGATTATTTCCATGATCTGTTCTTTATTCATCAGCATTGCCGTTTTCTCCTTATCCGATTATCATTATGGGCTGGTCGTATTCGACAGCTTCACCGTTCTTTGCCATGATCTCCTTAACGGTGCCGTCAAATTCGCTCTGTACCTCGTTCATGAGCTTCATGGACTCGATTATCATGAGGGTATCGCCCTTCTTTACCTTGCTGCCTACTGTTACAAAGGGCGGCTTATCGGGGGAAGGTGCGGAATAATATGTGCCTACTATGGGCGATTTTACGACATTTCCGCTCTCATGCACCGAAGCCTCCTTTGCGGGAGCTTCCTCGGTCTGAGCTGCTGCGGGGGCTGCGCTCATCATAGGTGCAGCGCCCATAGGCATTGCAGGAGGGGGAGGAGGACAGGGACGGCCCTTGATAACTATCTTTGCACCGATATCATCATCCTGGAGCCTGATCTCGCCCAGCTTTTTCTCGTTTATGATATCCGCAAGTGCGGAAATATCCTCAATTTCAAGGTCAAATGGCAGTCTGCCCATGAATTTTCAGTCCTTTCGGGAATTAGTCTTTATATTTGGTGATGCAGAGGGTCGCATTGTGTCCGCCGAAGCCGAGATTGTTGGTAAGTGCGGCGTTTACGGTCATATTTCTGTTGCCCTCTGTGCAGTAGTCAAGGTCAAGCTCGGGGTCGGGCACCTTAAAGCCTACGGTGGCATGAACAAAGTCATCACGGCAGGAAAGTGCTGTTACGATAGCCTCAACTGCTCCTGCAGCGCCCAGAAGATGACCTGTCATGGACTTTGTGGAGTTGATAACGGTCTTTCTTGCGGCTTCCTCGCCCAGTGCAAGCTTGATAGCTGTTGTTTCGCAAAGGTCGTTCAGGTGAGTTGATGTGCCGTGAGCGTTGATATAATTGATATCCTCGGGCTTCAGACCTGCTTCTTCATATGCCTGCTTTATTGCAATGCTTGCAGCCTTGCCCTCGGGATCGGGAGAGGTCATATGGAAGGCGTCGCCTGTTGCACCATAGCCTGCGATCTCCGCATATATCTTTGCTCCTCTTGCCTTTGCGTGCTCAAGCTCCTCAAGCACCAGCATTCCGCTTCCCTCGCCCAGAACAAAGCCGTTTCTCTCGGCGTCGAAGGGGATAGAGCAGCGCTCGATATCGGAGGAACGGGAAAGTGCCTTCATATTGTTGAAGCCTGCCATTCCGAATTCACACACACACGCTTCCGAGCCGCCTGCGATGCAGACATCAAGGTAGCCGTCCTTTATCTTTCTGAAAGCCTCTCCGATGGCATGGGTCGCCGATGCACAGGCTGTTGTTGTGCAGTAGTTTGCACCCTTGAAGCCTGTTTTCATGGAGATGGTTCCCGACGCCATATTGCCTATCATCATGGGAATGAAGAAAACCGATACTCTGTCGGGACCCTTTTCAAGATACTTTTCATGCTCCTGACAGGTGAGGTTAAGTCCTCCGATGCCCACACCCGTGATTACGCCCGAGCGGTAGGGGTCAACATCTTCAAATTTTGTGCCTGCGTCCTCCATTGCTTCAAGTGCTGCGGAAACGGCAAACTGAGTAAATCTGTCCATGCGCTTTGCTTCTTTTTTGTCAAGGCGCTCTTCGGGAACAAAGTCCTTTACTCTTGCTGCGATCTTTACGTCAAATTCCTCGCTTGCTATATCGTCAATAAGGGAGAAGCCCAGCTTGTTTTCCTTTATTGCGTTCCAGAAATTGTCCACGCCTGTCCCGATGGGGGATACCACGCCCATTCCTGTGATAACTACTCTTTTTTTCATATATTAGTTTTCAGTCCTTTCCTCCGGGAATGCTTCCGGGTGCTTTTACATTGCAAGTCCGCCGGAGATCTCGATTACCTGTCCTGTTACATAGGAGGCGTCATCGGATGCGAGGAAGGATACCACGCCTGCGATCTCCTCAGGCTCGCCGTAACGCTTCATTGCGATCTGACCGAGCATTGCGTTTCTCTGCTCTTCTGTAAGCTTGTCTGTCATTGGTGTGTGGATAAAGCCGGGAGCTACGGCATTTGCTGTTATTCCTCTTGAGCCAAGCTCCTTTGCCACGGTCTTTGTCATGCCGATGATGGCTGCCTTTGATGCGGCATAGTTTATCTGACCGGGATTGCCGTAAAGTCCCGTTACCGATGCAAGGCTTATGATACGTCCGCTCTTCTGACGCATCATCATGCTGCCTACTATCTTCATCATATTGAACACGCTCTTCTGGTTTACGGCAATGACCATGTCGTACTGCTCCTCGGACATTCTTGCCATAAGACCGTCACGGGTGATGCCTGCGTTATTTACCAGGACGTCGATGCTGCCGAAATGCTCCTTGACTGCCTTTGCCATTTCCTCGCACTGATCGTACTTTGAAACGTCTGCACAGAATATCTCTGCTTCAACGCCCATTGCTCTTACCTTGTCAACGATGTCATTGTTCTCGAACATTGTCATATTAAGGTCGTTGAAAGCAATATTCATGCCGTCCTTTGCAAGTCTGAGGGCGATAGCTGCGCCTATTCCTCTTGATGAACCTGTGATAAGTGCTGTTTTTGCCATGATCATTTCCTCCGTTTATCAGAAATCAATGCCAAGCAGCTTGCCTGCCTGTGCTGAAAGTTCGTCCATTATGGTCTGTACGGGCTTTACCTCGTTTATCATTCCTGCGATAAGTCCGCAAAGCATTGAGCCTTCGTCGGTGTTGCCGTCAACTACTGCCTTTCTGAGAGAGCCTACGGTGAGAGCTTCAAAATCCTCGGGGGGAGCGGCTTTCTTTTCCATATCCTGAAGCATCTTTGTGTATTTGCTCTTGATGCAGCGGCAGGGGCTTCCCGAATAGAAGCCTGTGATGGCGTTATCGGTGTCCTTTGCCTTGATGACTGCGTTCTTATAGTTTTCGTGTATCTGACATTCCTCCGATGCGAGGAAGCGTGTGCCTATCTGCACGCCCTCGGCGCCAAGCATGAAGGAGGCTGCGATACCTCTTCCGTCTGCGATTCCGCCTGCTGCGATAACGGGCACCTCAACTGCGTCAACTACCTGAGGAACCAGGCACATTGTGGTGTTCTGTCCGATGTGTCCTCCCGACTCGGTGCCCTCTGCGATAACTGCGTCTGCGCCTATTCTTTCAAGTCTTTTTGCCAGTGCCACTGAGGGAACTACGGGGATTACCTTTATCCCTGCGTCCTTCCATGCGGATATGAACTGACCTGGGTTTCCTGCACCTGTTGTTACAAAGGAAACGTGCTCATCTATTACGAGCTGTGCAAGATCCGCTGCGTTGGGGGACATGAGCATTACGTTTACGCCGAAGGGCTTGTCGGTAAGCTCCTTGCACTTTCTGATCTCGTTTCTGAGATAGTCGATGGGTGCGGAGCCGCCTGCGATTATGCCTGCGCCGCCTGCGTTTGAAACTGCGGATGCAAGCCTGCTCTCGGCTATCCATGCCATTCCGCCCTGAAGAATGGGCTTTTCTATGCCCAGAAGTTCGGTTATCCTGTTTTTCATATTTTTTCCTCCGTTTTTAACTTTTTGCGGTTTTTCGCATTAATACTCGAATATTGCAGACGCAAGGGTGAGTCCTGCGCCGAAGCCTACGAAGCATACCTTATCTCCACGCTTTATAGCTCCCTTTTCAACAGCTTCGTTGAAGGCTATGGGAATGGAAGCGCTTGATGTATTTCCACGGGAGTCTATATTCATATAGAATTTTTCAAGGGGAACGTTCAGATTCTTTGCAGCGGTTTCGATTATTCTTATATTTGCCTGATGGGGAACGAAAACGTCGATATCGGTCACATCAAGGGATATTTTTGCAGCGGCGTTTGTTGCGGCTGTGGGGAGTGCCTTGGTGGCAAACTTATATACTTCCTTGCCGTCCTGGAAAATGCCCCTGTGGGTAATGGCGGGATCGGTTTCATCGTCGATATTTATCCTGTTTTCGCCGATAAAGGGATTTTCGGCGTGCATTCCCTTTGCATAGAGGAACTTTGCTCCCGTGCCGTCTGCTCCCAGCCAGCTTGTATACATTTTGTCCTCCGCACGCTCAACAATCACTGCTGCGGCACCGTCACCGAAAAGCACACAGGTGGAACGGTCCTCATAATTGGTTATATATGAGAGCTTTTCGTTTGCAACTACAAGGACATATTTAAGCTCATCGTCGGTGGCAAGAAATCTTCTTGCGGTATCAAGGGCATATACAAAGCCCGAGCAGGCTGCACCTACGTCAAAGGCTGCTGCATTTACTGCACCAATTTCTCTCTGGATAAGGCAGGCTGCGGAGGGAGTGGTGAAATCGTTTGTGATGGTGGAGTCAACTATCAGACCGATCTCCTTTGGGTCTATGCCTGCACGCTCTATTGCCTGCTTTGCTGCCTGAGCGCCCATATACCATGTAGGCTCGCCGTTTGAAAGGCATCTGCGGGAAATGCCTGTTCTTGTTCTTATCCACTCGTCGTTTGTTTCGACGATCTTTGCCATATCGTCGTTTGTTATCTCAAGGGCAGGCTTGTAGCCTCCTGTACCCAATATGTTGATTCCGATCATTTCTATCATCCTTTCGGTAAATTTTGCAAATTTAAATTTTAAGCAGGCATTTTTAAATGTCGGCTATTG
>CAMAIG010000019.1 GCA_945835085.1 uncultured Ruminococcus sp.
TAGTATTCAAAGCAATATAAAAGAATTAGAAAAAGAGCTGAAAGACATTGCGAATAAACGCAAAAATCTTGTTGATTCTTTATGTTCAGCTGCAGCAGGAGAAGAGCTTATTCGCACCCTCAGTCAAAGGATGGACGAGCTTAAAGTAAGAGAACAGCAAATTGAAGAACAGCTTTATGCATTGCGAGAATCATCGCAAAATAAAGAGGATGAAATGAAGGAAATACAGGCATTTATCTCACTGTTTTCAACCTTTGAGTCCTGTTTTGATAAGATGAATATTTATGAAAAGAGAGAATTGATCGGCATACTTATTGAAAAAATAGAATGGGACGGCAAAGAACTTCGTGTTTTTAAATACGGCGAATAGCAGTTTGTCAGCACTCTGTTCGTCAAATTCAACGGTAACAAGATTATTTCCCTTACAATGGTTGCGGAAATCTTCCGTTGCAGGGCATGAAATTATTTGTAAGTATGGCTATGAGCCGCTCTCTGGGAGAGTCGATTATCCTGCAGCCCGTAATGCCCGCAGCATTGCAGCCAAGCCCCATTGCCATGGTAAGCGCCTGTTTTCCGCAGGCATTTGCACGGCTGAAATATCTGTCCAGATTAAAGGCGGCACGGGGAAGATATCCTACGTCCTCAAGTATGGTGAACATGGGGAAGAATATTGCCATGGGCGGCAGCATAACCGAAACCACCCATGTCAGGACACGGTATATCCCGTCCATAAGCACTCCCGTGAGCCATGGGGGCGAATCAATGCTGTCAAGCCCGTTTCGCAGTACCTTCCCCAGAGATTCAAAGGCTTCCGAAAGCCACTGTGACGGATAATTGGCACCCTTTATCGTGATAAAGAAAATGAGGGTGAGTATCAGCAGCATCACAGGCAGTCCCCATATCCTGTGGGTAAGTATATTGTCTATTTTTCTGTCACGCTCGTAATAATCGGGTATGCCCCAGGTGACGCAGCAGTCGGCAGTTCGCTCTGCGGCAAGAATAAGCTCGGTCACCACCGAATCACGAAGGGCAGCTGTGTCCATTCCGCTGTCGGACAGTATTTTCTGCGCTTGACGATAGGCTGCACCTATGGCTGTGCCTTCGTCTGCCATGGCTGCGGAAAGAGCGCCGCAGGTATTTGCGTTGATGGTGGCAATAAGATCGTCGCAGCGCTCAAGAATCCTGAGGGCTGCAAATCTCGGTGATATCCGTTCTCCGAGCATTTCCTCCAGAGCGGGGACGAGTGCGGCAATGGCTGCTTCAATGGGTTCGTCATAGATCACAGGAGGAGAGGACAGGGTATTTGAAAGCATATCCTCCATGCGGCCGAGCATTTCATTTAGTCCCGCACCGCTTCTTGCGGCAGTTCCGCACACAGGCACTCCCAGCAGCTCTTCGAGCCTTTCAAGATCAACGGTGATCTTTTTCTTTGCGGCTTCGTCCAGAAGATTTACGCACACAAGGGCATGGGGAGTTATTTCAAGGACCTGGAGCACAAGATTTAGATTTCTTTCAAGGCATGAGGCGTCGCACACGATGATCGTTCCCTTTGTCCCCGAAAAGCAGATAAAATCCCTTGCGACCTGCTCCTCGGCTGAATGTGCCATAAGGGAATAGGTCCCGGGGAGATCGGTCAGGATAATATCCTCCCTCCACATTGTGCATCTGCCTCTGGCAGTGGAAACGGTCTTGCCCGTCCAGTTTCCCGTGTGCTGCTTCATTCCCGTTAGAGCATTGAAAACCGTGGATTTTCCTACATTGGGATTGCCTGCAAGGGCAATGCTTATCCCGTCTGCAGGCGGCTTTTTTCTTTCCGAAAGTCCTCTTCCCGTGCTTGACGAGGTAAGTCCCATAATATCATATCCTTTCCCTGAAAATAATATGATATTATATTCACGGCTTGGGTGAAAAATGCTTATTATAGCAAAAATCCCCGAAGGAACATATCCTCCGGGGGGCAGCGTGTCGCTGAAGCCAACTCGTTAGGTAAATAGTAGGGGCTTTTATGTCCTTTTTTAAAGCGGTCCTTTTCGACAGACTTCAACGGTCTTTATGATACCTGAGTTTCCTCTTCTGCAATGACTATCTCCAGCATGGAAAGCTCGAAATCAAGCTCGGGAAGCCCTTTGAGATAATTCTGTGCCTTTTTCGGGTCGCCGTTTATTTCTATGGCAGCCTTGTTGATGGGAACGTCAACATAGCAGCTGCTTACCGTGAATTCCGAATCCGAAAAAAGCTTTTGGGCACTTTCGCATACCCTTGTAAGCTCGTTGAAGGAATATTTTACCGTGGTATATTTTACGCAGGTATATTCCTCCAGCAGGGAGGTGTAATATTCGGAAGGCTGTGACGTTGTTATGGCAACAAACAGCTTGCCGAAGTAGCTGTATACTCCCGCATAGTCATCGGGAGCTATCTCATCGCCCTCGGGAGTCACAAAGGAGCGGAGCAGCCGCTGATATGCATTTTCGGGAGTGTCCTCAAAAGGCAGCTCCTCGGTGGTTATGGCCGTGGTTTCTGTGGTTGTAACGGTGGTAGTCGTGGCTTCTGTGGTGGTAACCGTGGTGGTTTCCGATGTACTTTCCTCGGTAACTGTTTCGCTCTGCGTTTCTCCGGTGACGGGTGAAGATGTTTCGGACGAACCGTTATCAGATGGCTGTGTGCAGGCTGCAAAGAGCATTCCTGCCGCTGTTATTAAAGCAGCGCAAAGTATTTTTTTACGCATATTATTCCTCCGCAATGAAAAAGTGCTGATAAAGTGCATGGGTCACCGAGCCGCAAGATTGCAAAACATTTCAGCGACACAATGCAACAGTTATATGATAGCACTTTAATTCAGGTTTGTCAATCGACAAATAATACCGCAAAAATCCAAATTCTGCCGCAAAAAGCCAATACAAACAACAATTCGACATTCTTCGACCTTTTATTTATCCAAGGGCTGTTAAAATAATTTATAAATCACTATGTAAGGATGCGGTGAGCAATGAACTACAAGCGGATAAGAAGGATCAGAGAGCTGCGGGAGGATAACGATTTTACCCAGGCACAGATCGCAGCCCTTCTCAACTGCTCTCAGGTGAGCTATTCCAATTACGAAGCAGGAAGAAGAGATATTCCCATAGAATCCCTTGTAAGGCTCGCCGAATTTTACAATGTCAGCGTTGATTATCTGCTGGGGCTCAGCAACGTCCGGGAAAGATATGAATGACGAATATTTTCCTATCTCTCCGAATAATATTATCTGGCAGACAGATAAGGGGGGATAATATGGCATATTCCGATCGGGAGCTGCTTGCCAGAATAATACAGTGCGAGGCAGGCGGTGAGGGTGACAACGGCATGAAGGCGGTCGCCTGCGTTGTAATGAACCGTGTGAACGTTACATACGGCGAATACGGACGTCTTGAAAAATCCATCAGAGCAATTGTGTATCAGCCGGGGCAGTTTGACTGCGTCCGTGAGGTTGTGGGAGGAAGATATAACACTCAGACGATATATAATATGAATCCGACCCAGGTGCATTATGACATTGCAAGCTGGGCTATTGCAGGAAACAGGCTTACAAATCTCGGCTTTGCGCTGTGGTATTTCAACCCCTTTGTGCCCACCTGCCGTCAGAATTTCCCGTCAGAAGTGGGAGAATTTGTTATCCGCATAGGCAATCATTGCTTTTACAATCCCACCGATGCCTATGCAGACACTTGATTTTTTGGGAAAGGGAGTTTTTTCATGATGAACAGCTACGGCGACAGCCAATACGGACAAAATCAGCAGGGAATGTACTCCGCAGGCTCTATGCAGAGCGGGACGATGCACAGCAATGTTAACACGGGAATGGGCAGCAATGTAGTTATGCGGCCTCAGAACGAATTCAGCAAGCTTCCTGCCATTGATTTCAATACCGTGGAGATGAAAGGCTCAATGCAGGCGATACTTTCAAACAATATCGGTGAATATGTGCTTATTGAGTTCATTATCGGAACGGAGAGCCTTGTAAGAAAGCAGGGGCTTCTTTACAGCGTGGGAACCAGCTATGTTACGCTGTTTGACGACGCTAACAATAATTATATCGTCTGTGATATTTTCTCCATCAAGTTTGTCTACTTCTTCTATCCCGGTCAGCGTCCTGCGAAAAATTACAATTTCCTGAACGGATAATTTCTTTTTGCGACAAAAATGAGCTGCACATAAGCGATCTTGTGCAGCTCATTTCATTTTGTCAAAATAGTATTAATAAGGTGTCCTGCATAAAAAACCCACTGCAGAATTTGGCTTCATAACTTGCGTTACCGAGCCGCAAAACAACGGATTTTTCGCTATTGCACCAACGAGTTGGCTTCAGCGGCACGCTGATGCAGCTCATTTTTTCTATATCAGTTCTTTGCCGCAACGGCAGCCTTTACCTTTTCGGCAATGTTCTCTGCGCTCAGACCGAATTCCTTGAGAAGATCGGCAGCAGGGCCCGAATGTCCGAATACATCGTTAACGCCCACCTTAACAACAGGCACGGGGCAGCACTCTGTTACTGCTTCCGCAACTGCAGAGCCAAGTCCGCCGATAACGCTGTGCTCCTCGGCTGTGATGATAACGCCTGTTTCCTTTGCAGCCTTGCAGATAATTTCCTTGTCAAGGGGCTTGATGGTGTGGATATTGATAACTCTTGCATTTATTCCCTCGGCTGCAAGCATATCCGCAGCCTTCAGTGCCTCGTTTACCATAAGTCCTGTTGCAACGATAGCGGCGTCGTTTCCGCTTCTCAGCTCAATTCCCTTGCCGACCTCGAACTTATAGGTTTCCTTGTCGTTGAATACGGGAACTGCAAGACGTCCGAATCGCATATATACGGGTCCGTCGATATCTATGGCTGCTCTTACAGCTGCCTTTGCCTCAACGTCATCGGCAGGATTGATGATGGTCATTCCGGGGATAGTTCTCATGAGAGCAATGTCCTCGTTGCACTGATGTGTTGCACCGTCCTCACCAACGGAAATACCTGCGTGAGTAGCGCCTATCTTAACGCTAAGATGAGGATAGCCGATAGAGTTTCTTACTATCTCATAAGCTCTGCCTGCAGCAAACATTGCAAAGGAGCTTGCAAATACCTTCTTGCCTGTGGAAGCCATACCTGCGGCAATACCCATCATATTTGCCTCTGCGATACCGCAGTCGATAAATCTCTCGGGACACGCCTTCTTGAAAATGCCTGTCTTTGTTGCAGCTGCAAGGTCTGCATCAAGAACATAAAGATCGGGATATTCTGCGCTCAGCTCTGCAAGAGCCTCGCCATAGCTTTCTCTTGTTGCCTTTTTGATTACATCTGCCATCTTCTTAGCCCTCCAGTTTCTCAAGCTGAGCACGAAGCTCGCTCATAGCCTGCTCATACTGCTCGGTGTTAGGCGCACTTCCGTGCCAGCCCACCTGATTTTCCATATAGGACACGCCCTTGCCCTTTACGCTTGTCTGAACGATAGCAACAGGCTGTCCGCTGATCTGCTCAGCCTCGCTGAATGCTCTTTCGATATCGTCAAAATCGTGAGCGTCCATTGTGATAACGTGCCAGCCGAATGCCTCAAACTTGTCTGTAATAGGCATAGGTGAGCATACGTCGGTGATCTTTCCGTCTATCTGAAGACCGTTGTTGTCAACGATAGCTACGAGATTATCAAGCTTGTTGTGAGCGGCAAACATTGCAGCCTCCCAGACCTGACCCTCTTCGATCTCGCCGTCGCCGAGAACAGCATAAACCTTGTAGGTTTCATTTGTAAGCTTGCCCGAAAGAGCCATTCCGCAGGCTGCGGAGATGCCCTGTCCGAGAGAGCCTGTGGACATATCAACTCCGGGGATATGCTTCATATCCGGATGACCCTGAAGTCTTGCACCGATCTTTCTGAGAGTTTTAAGCTCGTCGGGTTCAAAGAATCCCCTCTGTGCAAGAACGGAGTAAAGTGCGGGTGCGGTGTGACCCTTTGAAAGCACAAGTCTGTCCCTGTCTGCCATCTTGGGGTTCTTGGGGTCAACATTCATTTTGTGGAAATAGAGATAAGTAAGAAGATCTGCTACTGAGAGTGATCCTCCGGGGTGTCCGGATTTTGCGTTGTAAACGCCCTCGATTATACCCATTCTTACCTTGCAGGCTGTTATTTCAAGCTGCTTTTTGAGTGATGCGTCCATGACTTTAAATCATCCTTTCAAATATATTTGCGATTTTATGCGCTTAGTTTACTTTATTAATATATAGTCTATAGCCTCGGCGACCGCTCCCTGGGTACAGTCTGAGCTGCACACCAGATCGCAGATAGCCTTGACCTCATCTATCGCATTTGAGGGGCACGCAGCAAAATCCGCATATTGAAGCATTTGGATATCGTTGTTGAAATCCCCCATTGCCACGGTATATGCGTCCTCTCTGCCGAGAGCCTTTATGAGCTTTTCAAGAGCGGTGCCCTTTGTGCAGCCCTTGGGAAGCATTTCAAAGAAGATAGGATTTGACGAGAAAAACTCCGCTTCATGGCTGAAAGCCGCGGCACATTCCGCAAAGGCGGGCATAATATTCTCGGGCATTGCAAAGAGTATCTTGCACCATTTATCCTCGGGGACTTCATCCAAAGAATCGCATACCTTTGCTGTAAATCCGCCTATCTTCCAGTGATATTTCTCCTGCTCGTTTATCTGAACATCGTAAATGCAGTCGGGAGTGCATATTTCGGCGCAGACCTGAGGAAATTTTTCCAGAAGCTCTGCCACAGTTGCTCTTGCACTTTTGCTGTCAAGATATTCGGCAAAAAGCACCTTTTTCTCACCGCAGTTGTAAATCATTCCGCCATTGCAGAGAATTACGGGACATTCCAGCCCGAAGGGCTTGAAATAATGCTCCGTTGCCTGGAGCACTCTTCCCGTTGCAACAGCAAATATCCCCCCTGCCTCACGCAGACGTGCAATGGCGTCGGCGTTTCTTTTGGAGAGGGTCTTATCGGCGCTCAGAAGAGTGCCGTCCATATCGCTTACAAAAACTATTTTTGATTTATCCTTGACCATATCGTTCCTAACCCCGCACCTTTTCCATTGCCTCGCAGAAATACTGAGGAAGCTCGCTCTGAAACTCCATATACTCATTTGTTATGGGGTGAACAAAGCCTATCCTGCCCGCATGAAGGCACTGTCCCTCCAGCCCCTTGAAGGGCTTTCCGTAAACGTCGTCCCCCAGAACAGGGTGACCGATATAGGACATATGGACTCTTATCTGATGGGTCCTGCCTGTTTCAAGCCTTAGTCTTACAAAGGAATATTTCGGGTATTCCTCAATGACCGTATAGTGGGTCACTGCCTGCTTGGAATTTCGCTCGGTAACGGTCATTTTCTTGCGGTCCGTGGGGTGCCTGCCGATGGGAGCGTCGACCGTTCCCGTCTGCTCCTTTAAGTGCCCGCAGACTATGGCGGAATACTCTCTTGTGAAGCTGTGTTCCTTTATCTGAGCCGCAAGCCCCGTATGAGCGGCGTCTGTCTTTGCAACTATCAGCAGACCGCTTGTATTTTTATCTATCCTGTGGACTATGCCTGGGCGGATAACACCGTTTATAGAGGAAAGCCTGCCGCCGCAGTGATACATCAGGGCATTGACCAGGGTTCCCGTGTAATTTCCCGCCGCAGGGTGGACAACCATTCCCTTGGGCTTATTCACCACAAGCAGGTGATCGTCCTCGTAAATTATCTCCAGGGGGATATTTTCCGCCTTAACATCAAGAGCCTGAGGCTCGGGGATAACCGCAGAGATCTCATCTCCCGCATTTATCACGCAGCTTTTGCTGACAGCCCTGCCGTTTACACGGACATTCCCCTCGGAAATGAGCTTTGCAGCCATTGAACGGCTGACTTCCGCTGCTGCCAGGGACAGAAACTTATCTATCCTCATGCCGCTGTGACATTCCTCGGCAGTGATAATGAGAATATCCTCGTTAATCGTCATCACCGCCCGATGAAGAAGCGTTTTCGGGAGCTTCCTCAAAGCGCTTCATATATTTTTCGTCTATGAAAATGTAGTATATGCACAGAAAAATTCCGCCTATGACCACACAGATATCCGCAAAGTTAAATATGAAATTAAAGGGGAACATATTGATAAAATCCGTTACATACCCCTGAAAAACTCTGTCATAGAGATTTCCTATGCCGCCGCCCACGACCATAGCAAAGGATATTGTCATAAAGCTATGCTTGTGCTTTATCCTGTGAAAATAAACAGTCATAAGCACCATTGCTATGGCTGTAACAGCTGCAAGAGCTGCTGTTTGCCCCGTAAAGCTTGAAAAAGCCGCACCTGTATTTTTATGAAGGGAAAAAGCGAGGATATCGGTATCTCCCAGGGAAAGCACACTTATGCGCTCTCCCTCGGAAATGTTAGCCTCTGCAATTGCTTTTGTTGCCCTGTCAATAGCGGTCAGGGCTGCTGTCAGGATCCAGAAAAGAATAGTCATTATGCCTTTTCAACCTGCTCTGCACAGCGTGCGCAAAGTGTGGGGTGAAGAACGCTTGCGCCTACGGTAGTGCTGTAGCACCAGCAGCGGTCGCACTTTGCGCCCTCTGCCTTTTCAACTGTGAAGGAGAGCTTGCCGTCAAAGGAAGCGTCCTCACACTTGAACTCGCCGTCGGCATTGTTTTCAGCCTGTACCTCGGAAACGATGAATACTGTTGAAAGATCGTCCTTAACTGCTACAAGCTTATTGTAAAGAGCCTCGTCGGCAGCGTGGAGAGTTACCTTTGCTTCAAGGGAAGCACCGATGAACTTTTCGGCACGCTTCAGCTCCAGAGCCTTTGTAACGCTTGCACGAACGCTGTATATCATATCCCACTTCTCGGTGAATGCTGCATCTGCGCATACTCCTGTCTTTTCGGGCATCTGATTGAGGAAAATGCTTTCCTTGTCATCGGCAGCGCAGTGGGGCATGAACTTCCAGATCTCCTCTGCTGTGAATGCAAGCACAGGAGCGATCATTCTTGAAACGGCGCTGAGAATTGTATACATAGCCGACTGAGCGCTTCTTCTTTCCTCGGAAGCTTCGCCTGAGCAGTACAGCCTGTCCTTGATGATATCAAGGTAGAAGTTGGACATTTCGGTTACGCAGAAATTGTGAATGCTGTGTACAACTACATGGAAATCGAATGCGTCATAGGCAGCCTTTACCTTCTCGATAAGAGCGTCAAGGCGGATAAGCGCCCATCTGTCTATTTCAAGCATATCGGCGGGCTTAACCATATCCTTGTCGGGATCGAAGCCGCTGCCGTTGCAGATGTTTCCGAGGATATATCTTGCAGTGTTTCTGATCTTCTTATAGGTATCTGCAAGCTGCTTCAAGATCTCCTTGGAAATTCTGATATCGCTGTGATAATCGGAGGAAGCGACCCAGAGTCTGAGGATATCCGCACCGTTCTGGCTTGTGATATCCTTGGGGTCAACGCCGTTGCCAAGGGATTTGTGCATTGCCTTGCCCTCGCCGTCAACTACCCAGCCGTGGGTACAGACTGCCTTGTAGGGTGCCTTCTGACCTGTTGCGGCAGCTGTGAGGAGAGAGGACTGGAACCAGCCTCTGTACTGATCGGCGCCCTCCAGATAGAGGTCAACGGGAACGTCAAAGCCACGCTCCTTCATAACAGCGGTATGTGTAACGCCGCTGTCGAACCATACGTCGAAAATATTGCTTTCCTTTACGAACTCGCCGCAGCCGCATTCGCACTTCACGGAAGCGGGGATAAAGTCAGCAGGCTCCTTGATAAACCATGCGTCAGAGCCTTCTGCACGGAACATATCGGAGATAGCCTTGATAGTTTCGTCGGTAACAACGGGCTTGCCGCAGTCCTTGCAGTAAACCACAGGGATAGGAACGCCCCATGTTCTCTGACGGGAAATGCACCAGTCGCTGCGGTCATTTACCATGCCCTTTATTCTGTCCTCGCCCCACTCGGGTATCCACTGAACGCCCTCGATAGCCTTGACAGCGTCCTCCTTGAAATCCTTTACGGAGCAGAACCACTGCTCGGTTGCTCTGAAAAGGACGGGGTTCTTGCATCTCCAGCAGTGAGGATACTGATGGACGATCTTTTCAAGTGCGAAAAGTGCGCCTGAAGCTTCAAGGTCCTTGGCAATGACCTTGTTAGCGTCATCGGTCTTTAAGCCCTCGTACTTTCCTGCTTCATTTGTAAGGATACCCTTGGAGTCAACAGGAACGGTGATACCTATCTCGGGATATTTCTTGCATACCTCAAAGTCGTCAACACCGAAGCCCGGAGCTGTGTGAACGCAGCCTGTACCGCTTTCAAGTGTAACGTGGTCGCCTGTGATAACAAGAGAAGTTCTGTTCATGAAGGGGTGAGCGGTCTTCATATATTCAAGCTCGCTGCCCTTTATTGCGCCCTCGGTGGTATAATCGGAAACGCCCTTTGCCTTCATGGCAGCGGGAACAAGCTCGGCAGCCATGATATAGTTTTCGCCGTCAGCCTTTACAACGGTGTACTCATACTCGGGACCTACGCAGATAGCAAGGTTTCCTGGGAGAGTCCAGGTGGTTGTGGTCCAGATAACGAAATATGTCTTGTCAAGGTCAAGTCCCATTGAGGTAAACACGCCCTTGTCGTCTGTTACCTTGAACTTAACGTAAATAGAGTGGCAGGGATCGTTTGCATACTCGATCTCAGCCTCAGCAAGAGCTGTCTGACAGTCGGGGCACCAGTAAACAGGCTTTAAGCCCTTGTAGATGTAGTTTTTCTTATACATCTCACCGAATATCTCCACCTGTCTTGCCTCGAATTCGGGCTTTAAGGTAAGATAAGGATCCTCAAAATCGCCCCATACGCCAAGGCGCTTGAACTGTGCCATCTGACCTGCCACCTGAGTATATGCATACTCCTTGCAGTGCTTTCTGAGCTCGGGTGCGGGAACAGCGCCGTTCTCAACGCCCATCTGCTTTAATACCTTAAGCTCGATGGGAAGGCCGTGGGTGTCCCAGCCGGGGACATAGGGAGAGCAGTATCCGCTCATATTCTTCTGCTTTACAATGATATCTTT